>NZ_NHRI01000016.1:0-124676 GCF_003129585.1 Shewanella sp. BC20
GTGAATGGCATACTGAAGCAGGAGTTTTTACTGCACCGATGTAGGACATTTGCGGAGCTGAAGATACTTGTTAGAGAATCGATAGCAATATACAACGATATGAGACCGCATCTGAGTTTGAATATGGCAACCCCTAATCAGGTGCACAATAGAAAAGGCCAGCTACTGGAGCTGGCCTAAAAACTGTCAACCTATCTTAGGACGGGACACAGCACTTGCTAGAGCACTTGTACTATGGGCCACATCAAATAGGTAAACACCACTCCAGCGATGATTAACAGCACAATTAAAGCCAACCAGTGTGATTTAAACACCAACTGAGTCTCAGATTTGGCGTGCTCAACTTTAGACACCCGTTTGTAACCGCTGAGCATGGCTCCCACTAACTTGTCACCTTTAAGCGCGTGTACAACGACAGCCAACACATGCACGGCACTCAAGGCTAAGATGAGGTTGAAATTCATTTTATGCAACCAAGTGAGAAACGAAGCAGTATCAGCACTCACATAGCTGTACAGTGGACCTTCGGTAAACACATCATCGGTAGCAAAGAGTCCAGTGATTAGCTGTAAGCTGATAATGGCAATCAACACAATCACCATATAACCGCCCATCGGATTATGCCCTAAAACCACTGACACGCCCTTTGCGCGAACGTCTTTCAAATATTCAAACACTACCTTGGGATGATGCACGAAGTGACTAAATCTCGCAGTATCACTGCCAATCAAGCCCCATAAAAGCCGAAAGCCAATCAGGATCAACAAACTATAAGCAAAGATCTGGTGCCATTGCATTTCGCCCACTTCAGCGCTCCACCAGAGTAAGGCCATGAGGGCCACCATGCCCCAGTGAAAAAAGCGTGTGGGTAAATCCCAGACTTTAACTTTGATATGTTCGGTTTCCATAATACCTGCCACTCGACTGAGCAATGAAATAAGTGAAGGTATTTTATCGGGATCTAATGAAAAACTTAAAGTAAAGATAGGTAAATGATGGGAAAGACTGCGTAGTTATCCCATCAAATATGGCCTGTTCCGATAACCAATTCAAGCCTTTTCGACCAAGAATCCGCGAGATTTGTCTAAGCGATCAAATAACCAACGAACAGAACTGAACAGGGTAAAAATTGTGATTTAGATCTCGTTTTTAAGGGTGTAGATTGGTAATCTGAAATCGAAGGAAATAAATAGAAGGTGCAACATATGCTAAAGATTACGAGCAAACAACTAGAAGTCACTGCCCCAATCCGTGAACGCATTGAAAGCCGTTTTGACAAACTTTCTAGGCACGATGTGCAGTTGATTAATCCCCATGTCATCATCACAGAGGAGAAACCTGGTTTCAAAATTGAAGCATCGGTTGGTATCCCAAATGGAGAACTTTTTGCTCAAGCAAAACACGACAATCTTTATGCAGCCATTACGGCCATGGGTCAAAAATTAGAGAAACAACTCAATCGATTAACCCATAAACCTGAAGCACAACGTTTCGCATCCATTGCTCATCCCGAAGACGCTGTTAATGTCGAGGATGATTACGAGGAGGAAGATGCAGCTTAAGTTACTCGATGTTAGTGCGAGACCACATCACTTCGAGAGCATAAAGTAGATAAAGTTTAACAGGTCACATTTTTTAGCAAAAGTTTGATAGACCATCCTAATGGCCAGTAAAAAGAGTGTGAACCTGTAAATAACTACTAAACTTTACTAAGTGACAGCAGAATCGAAGTGATGTGAATTTCAACTTAAAAGCGTTAAATATCACCATAAGAAGGAGTACGCCGCCACACAAAACTCATACTCAAAAATAGTGACACAGGCAGTAACATTAAGACAGCTACATTAAAACAGTCACATTACGGCAGTCATATTAAGACGGCCACATAAATTCGGTAACGCCAAGCTGTAATATTTATGCGTTTTCCTCTGATGATCAAATGAGATGCGAGGTTACTAAAAAATAGAGACCAATGACCAACAACTAACGACAAACGCACTAAATGGGTGTTAACACACGAGTCGATCATAAAGGAGTAACCTACTACATCATATTGCCAATTTTAGTCTTACAAACTCTTTGAGCCCAAATGTAACAATCCAAGAGGAGGACGTCAGCAATAGAGCCACCATAGGTACCATGAAAGACCACTTTAGGTGAATTAGCTTCTTAACAGTCAAACAATATGAGGAGGTTAATAGCGTTATCGGTAATATGAGCAAGTGGGCATATTACAAATAGTGAGTAAAAAGAATTTAGATAACACGGAACAAGGCGAGCTGCTTAACAGCAAAATACCCAGTACCTTTTTGAGTACTAATATCAGCCAGATTCCTTTATTTATATTCTGTAGTGTAATCGTAAGTGAAAATGTAAGTTAAAATTGTAAGTTGAAAGTGAGTTAACCTGCTGAATAAACAAAATCTAATGCGATATGTGTTGTTTATTCACAAAGCGTCAATAAAATCCTTTAATAACAATGCTCAATAACCTAGGAGGAATAGTTTGTTTGACCAGTCTTTCAACCAGCGCACCTTCGGGTGCGCTTTGCTTTTATATCCCCAAAACCCATAGTCGTTTAACCATTACTCTTAGTCTTAAGCGAGTACTTAAGCTGTGCACATTTGGCACAGTAACGGCTTAAGCCAACCCCTGTCCCCTCCGCTCAAGCTCCCGTGAAAAACCCCGATGCTAAGCGTTAACCCCGCTTGAGTTTTAGTGTAGACTTACCCGTTCGTCTATAACTTAAAGCAAGGCATTGAAATCATGACTCAAGCGCTGTTTTATTTACTGCCGCCGATGGGCGTGAACACGGCCCTTAATGACATGTATCAATTGGCTTGCCGTCTAGCCCAACAGGGATTTATAAACCAGCAGCAGGTCTATATTCACTGTCAGGACAAGAACATCGCCTTCGAAATCGACGAGTTACTATGGCAGTTTGAACCCAGTGCATTTGTCCCCCATAACCTCAAAGGTGAAGGCCCCACCACAGGCTCACCTGTTGAAATCGGTTTTGACAGACTCGGCCCAAACAAAAGTCGCCAACTTCTGATTAATCTTGCAGACCAAGTACCTCCGTTTGCGGTAAACTTTGGTCAAATCTTCGATTTTGTGGCTAATGACGACCAACATAAAGCGATAGCACGTGAACGCTACCGCCAATATCGTGGCTTAGGGATTGAATTAACAACCCAAAATTTAGCAACACATCCACTTAATTTAGCTTGAGACAGATACGTTCCCATGGAAAAAACATACGATCCTCAGTCCATTGAGCAGACTCTTTACCAAAACTGGGAAGAGCAAGGTTACTTTAAGCCCCACGGCGATGCCTCACAGGGCAACTATTGCATCATGATCCCGCCACCTAACGTGACGGGCAGTCTGCACATGGGCCACGCTTTCCAAGATACCATCATGGATACACTGATCCGCTACCAACGTATGAAGGGTAAAAACACCCTGTGGCAAGTCGGTACTGACCATGCGGGTATTGCGACTCAAATGCTGGTTGAGCGTAAGCTTGAAGCCGAAGAAGGCAAGAGCCGCCATGACCTTGGCCGCGATGCTTTTATGGAAAAAGTATGGGAATGGAAAGCGCAATCTGGCGGCACCATCACTAAGCAGCTGCGTCGTATGGGCGCCTCAGTGGATTGGGACCGTGAGCGCTTCACTATGGACGAAGGCTTGTCTAAAGCCGTACAAGAAGTGTTTGTCCGTCTCTATGAAGATGATTTGATTTACCGTGGTAAACGTTTAGTGAACTGGGATCCTAAACTACATACCGCGATTTCTGATCTCGAAGTGGAAAACAAAGAAAAGCAAGGCCACATGTGGCATCTGCGTTATCCATTAGCCGATGGCGAGCTGACTGCCGACGGTAAAGATTACCTCGAAGTCGCCACCACGCGTCCAGAAACTATGCTGGGCGATAGCGCAGTTGCTGTTCATCCAGACGATGAGCGTTATCAAGCGCTGATCGGCAAATTTATTCTGCTGCCTATTGTTAATCGTCGCATCCCTATCGTTGCCGATGACTATGTAGACATGGAGTTTGGCACAGGCTGTGTGAAGATCACTCCTGCCCACGACTTTAACGACTATGAAGTCGGTAAACGTCACAAGCTTCCTATGTTCAACGTGTTGACCTTAGATGCAGCCATTCGTGCATCCGCTGAAGTCGTCAATACCGATGGCACCATCAACACTAGCTTAGATGGCAGCCTGCCAGAGCGTTTCGCTGGCCTTGATCGTTTCAAAGCCCGTGATGCCATCGTGGCCGAGTTTGAAACCTTGGGTCTGCTCGAAAAAATCGCGCCACATGGCCTAAAAGTGCCCTACGGTGACCGCTCTGGCGTGGTAATCGAACCAATGCTGACCGACCAATGGTACGTCGCCGTTGCACCTATGGCGAAAACCGCTATCGAAGCCGTTGAAAATGGCGACATTAAATTTGTGCCGCAGCAGTACGAAAACATGTACTTCTCTTGGATGCGCGACATTCAAGATTGGTGTATCTCTCGCCAATTATGGTGGGGTCACCGCATCCCCGCTTGGTACGATGCGAACGGTAAGGTGTATGTTGGCCGTAACGAAGCTGAAGTGCGTGCTAAACACAATATCGATGATGCAATCGCCCTGCGCCAAGATGAAGACGTACTAGATACCTGGTTCAGCTCTGCCCTGTGGACATTCTCAACCTTAGGCTGGCCTGACAATGTTGAAGATTTAAAAACCTTCCACCCGACCGACGTGTTGGTGACGGGTTTTGACATCATCTTCTTCTGGGTTGCCCGTATGATCATGATGACCATGCACTTCATCAAAGATGAAGACGGTAAGCCACAGGTGCCATTTAAAACCGTTTATGTGACAGGCCTTATCCGCGATGAAGCGGGTAACAAGATGTCAAAATCTAAGGGCAACGTACTTGACCCATTGGATATGATTGACGGTATCGATCTAGAAGCCCTAGTTGAAAAACGCACTGGCAACATGATGCAACCTCAACTCGCCGCCAAGATCGAAAAGAGCACCCGTAAAGAATTTGAAAATGGCATCGAAGCCCACGGTACCGATGCCCTGCGCTTTACCCTAGCGGCAATGGCCTCAACTGGCCGTGATATCAACTGGGATATGAAGCGTTTAGACGGTTACCGCAGCTTCTGTAACAAGCTTTGGAACGCATCACGTTACGTGCTGATGAATACCGAAGGCCAAGATTGCGGCCCCAATTCACCGGATTACCAAGGCGGTGAGATGGAACTGTCACTAGCGGATCGCTGGATTATCGGTTTATTCAACCAAACAGTGAAAACCTACGACGACCACATGACAAACTACCGTTTCGACCTTGCGGCGAACACGCTGTACGAGTTTACTTGGAACCAGTTCTGCGATTGGTATTTAGAGTTAACTAAACCCGTACTGCAAAACGGCAATGAAGCGCAAATGCGTGGCACCCGCCATACGCTGGTCAATGTGTTAGAAGCGATGCAACGCTTGATGCACCCAATGATGCCATACATCACTGAAACCATCTGGCAACGCGTTAAACCGCTGACTGGCGCTCAAGGCGACACCATCATGCTGGCACCATTCCCAAGCTACGATGCCGCCAAAGTAGATGCGACCGCGATGGCCGATCTCGAGTGGGTTAAGCAAGTGATTGTTGCAGTACGTAATATCCGTGCCGAACTCAATATTGCGCCTTCTAAGCCATTAAATGCCCTACTGCGTGGCGTGAGTGCCCAAGATCAAGCCCGTGTTGAAGCGAATCAAGCCTTCTTCACTACGCTTGCGCGCTTAGAGAGCATGACAATTCTTGGCGAAGGTGAAACAGCGCCAATGTCGACCACAGGTCTGATTGGCGAAATGGAATTATTGATTCCGATGGCAGGTCTGGTGGATGTAGCGGCTGAAATGGCTCGCATCGACAAGCAGCTTGAGAAGCTGACTCAAGAGATTGCTCGTATCGAAGGTAAATTATCAAATGAAGGCTTCGTGGCGAAAGCACCGCCAGCCGTCATTGATAAAGAACGCGCCAAGATGGCCGATCTGAGCCGTGATATGGACAAACTAAAAGAGCAAAAAGCCGAGTTTGCTAAGCTAGAAGCCTAATCACAACATCTACGCTAAAAAGGGCTGTATTTTACAGCCCTTTTTATTTCCCCAGACCCGTCCTAAATAGCGTTGACACTCTTCAAACCTCTGTCAGACTCACCCTAAGACGCAAAGTCACTCATCAATCCCTTGTTTCATGCTTATCTCTTCGTCTCTTTTACAGCTAAGTTTGTGGGTCAAAATACCCCTTACAGCTATCTCTTTATCAGGCGCTAAACAGCAAGCCAGCGCGATAACATCATCGCTTAAGGCATAGGTACTAGATTAAACATAGCGTGGCGCAAGAAGCGAATTATCAAGGTTTTAAAGCATGGGAACAGATAAGGATTGATTCGAGATGAAGCAGAAAAATTTCATTAAAAAAGCCCTGCAATTGCTTGCAGGGCTTATCTAAATCTAACTAAGTAGATGGTGCGCGTGGAAGGATTCGAACCTCCGACCGCCTGGTTCGTAGCCAGGTACTCTATCCAGCTGAGCTACACGCGCTTAAATACTGGGTAAGTTGCCACCTTACCGATAGACTTGAGTCTAGAAGAAGCACTTAAGTCTCGCAAATTAAATCTATTCACTAGGAATAGAATGGCGGAGAAGGAGGGATTCGAACCCTCGATGGGAGATAAAGCCCATACTCCCTTAGCAGGGGAGCGCCTTCGGCCACTCGGCCACCTCTCCGCAAAATCTGCATTTGTAAGCTAATGCTTACTAAAATGGTGCGCGTGGAAGGATTCGAACCTCCGACCGCCTGGTTCGTAGCCAGGTACTCTATCCAGCTGAGCTACACGCGCGATTTTTGCGTTTTGCTAACAAAGCTAAGGCTCTGTCGGCGAATTGGTGCGCATGGAAGGAGTCGAACCTCCGACCGCCTGGTTCGTAGCCAGGTACTCTATCCAGCTGAGCTACATGCGCATTTTTAACTGTTATCTCAACACATTCGCATTAAGATTGAATATGGTGCGCGTGGAAGGATTCGAACCTCCGACCGCCTGGTTCGTAGCCAGGTACTCTATCCAGCTGAGCTACACGCGCTTAAACACTTACTTGAAGCACTAATTACAAAATTTCGTCTGAAATTCAAACCTGATGAGTTAAAAATAACTAATGCAGAGATGGTGCGCATGGAAGGAGTCGAACCTCCGACCGCCTGGTTCGTAGCCAGGTACTCTATCCAGCTGAGCTACATGCGCGACTTGTATCTATCTTGCTTCAATAAAATGGTGCGCGTGGAAGGATTCGAACCTCCGACCGCCTGGTTCGTAGCCAGGTACTCTATCCAGCTGAGCTACACGCGCACTTTTATCGGTAAGAAATGGCGGAGAAGGAGGGATTCGAACCCTCGATGGGAGATAAAGCCCATACTCCCTTAGCAGGGGAGCGCCTTCGGCCACTCGGCCACCTCTCCGTTTTCTTGGCGCACATATTACTGTTTGACGAAAATAAGTCAAACCCTTTTTCTGAAACGACTTCTGTTTGAAGCGTTTTTAATCACATTGCTGCTATATCAATCCAATGTGTTGATTTGCGCCAATCTTTCGGCTCAAAAAATAAAAAAGCCAGTTAAAAAACTGACTCTTCTATGTCGCTAATACTCGCCTAAGCGCCGTATTAAAAGTTACCACCTTCTGAAGGTGTACCTGATTTTTCAGATTGAATGCGTTGATAGATTTCTTCACGGTGGACAGAAACCTCTTTCGGTGCATTAACACCAATACGCACTTGATTGCCTTTTACCCCTAGCACTGTAACTGTGACTTCATCACCAATCATCAGTGTTTCGCCAACACGACGAGTCAAAATCAGCATTCGATAGCTCCTTTATGTCTTAATTCAGCTTACACACGGCACTCATCCGGTAGATGGGCATATTATAGGGTCAGCTGAGTACAAATTAATAGTATTCAATACTCAAACAGTTATTTAATTACACCTTATTTAGCTCGAAGGCGTGATGTAACGCTCGAACCGCCTTGTGTAAGTCCCTTTCATCGATCACAGTTGACAATTTACTCTCCGATGTCGAAAGTAACTTAGCATGGATTGTTTCATTACCCAATACATCTAACATCTTAGTCAATAATCCAACTTTTGCCTGTAAACCTTTGCCAACTAAAGACACTTTTGCACGTTGACGCTCAACAATCAATTGGCCTAGATCAAGACTTTCACTTAAAAGCTCTAGCTCATGCAATAAAATATCGACCTTGGCTTCGGCCAGCATAAAACTGACACATTCGGCTGCTGAGGTTTCATTGAGCTTGAGCGGGGTAATAAACTCAACATCAATCTCAAGCCGTGCCAAGCAGGCTAACAGGGCTTGATAATGCTCACTGCTAGTAAACAAACCTTCGATGGTTAAGGTCGCAAGTGCCTTATTAATTGCAATACCTTGCACCGATGCGGCCATCGCCAGCTCTGATTCATCACCAAATTGGATTAATGTCCCATGGCCAGCCTCAAAACTCGACAATACACGCAGTGGCACTTTAAAACGTTGTGCGTATTCAACCGAGTCGGGATGCAGCACCTTAGCGCCGAGTTTTGCCATTTCTAGCATCACATCAAAACCAATCACATCGAGGCGTCTGGCACTACTATCGATATTCGGATCGGTCGTAAATACACCGGGCACATCGGTAAAGATTTGGCATTCATCGGCTTTTAACGCCGCAGCGAGTGCCACAGCCGTAGTATCAGAACCACCGCGCCCTAAGGTTGTTACATCACCATTGGGATCGATACCTTGAAAACCAGCCACAATCGGTACAATGCCGTCGTTTAGCAAAGAGGTTAAGTATGCCGTATCGACACGCTCAATACTCGCACGACCAAACTGACTGTTTGTATGAATTTGGACTTGATCGCCAGTCAGGGATCTCGCGTTTATGCCTCGACGTTGCAGCGCCATCGCCATTAACGCAATACTGATTTGCTCTCCCGTCGAGACAAGCATATCGAGTTCCCGCGCACTCGCGCGGGGATCGATTTGCGCCGCGAGCGCAAATAGTCTGTTGGTCTCCCCTGCCATCGCAGAAAGTACCAAGACCTGCAGCTCACCATTGTGAGCGGACTTTGCAATTTGCTCAGCAACCACTTCGATGCGTTCAATCGAACCCACCGAAGTGCCACCAAACTTCTTCACAAAAAGCTTGCTACCACTAAGCTTTCGTTTTTCGAGCACAGCAACCTCTTAAGCTAAACGCTCAGTAATCCAAGGTAATACTTGAGACAGTGCCGCATCCAGATTTTCTGGCTGGCTACCACCCGCTTGGGCCATATCAGGGCGACCACCGCCTTTACCACCCACCTGGGCAGCAACCATAGCAACCAGTTCACCGGCCTTCACTTTACCGACTAAGTCATTGCTCACGCCCGCGATAAGGTTCACTTTGCCTTCTTGAGCCACACCGAGCAGGATAACGGCGGATTTTAGTTTTTGCTTTAACTCATCTTGCAGGCCACGTAGTGCACCTGCTTCAACGCCTTCAAGTTTCTTAATCAGCACATTTACGCCATTAACTACAACCGCATCACCGGCTAAATCCGCACTCGCTGCCGCAGCTAACTTATCTTTCAGTTGCTGCATGTCTTTTTCAAGTTGCTTCATTTTATCCAGTTGTGCTTTCAGCTTAGCCACAACAGATTGAGTATCGCCTTTAAGCAGTGCTGCCGCTTCTTCAAGTTGCGCTTGTTGCTGTGCCACATAGGCCATCGCCGCAGCGCCGGTTACCGCTTCGATACGGCGAACGCCTGCTGCGATACCACCTTCAGAAGTAATTTTGAACAGACCAATGTCACCGGTACGGCCAACGTGAGTACCACCACACAGTTCGATAGAGAAATCGCCCATAGTGACAACACGCACTTGTGCATCGTACTTCTCACCAAAGAGCGCCATAGCGCCTTTTTCTTTCGCTTCATCAATCGCCATTTCAGCGACTTTCAGCTCATGGTTACGGCGAATTTGGATGTTGACTAACTCTTCAACCTGTTTCAATTCAGCTGGTTTGACCGCTTCGAAATGAGAGAAGTCGAAACGTAAACGCTCAGGGTCAACTAACGAACCTTTTTGAGTAACGTGAGTGCCCAACACTTGACGCAGCGCAGCATGTAATAAGTGAGTCACAGAGTGGTTTAACTGGGTGCGGTGACGCAGTTTCTTATCCACTTTTGCTTCAAGTACTTGGCCAACGCTTAAGCTGCCAGCCGTTAACGTACCTTTGTGACCTGAAGCTTGACCAAACTTTTGCGTATCGCTAACAGCGAACTCAATACCTTGAGCTACTAATACGCCCTTGTCGCCGACTTGGCCACCCGATTCTGCATAGAATGGCGTCACATCGAGCACGACTACGGCATCATCACCCGCATTGATTGCAGGAACTGACTCACCGTTTAGGTAAAGTGCCGTAACTTTGGCATTGCCTGTGAGTTCTGAGTAACCACAGAATGCAGTTTCAGCATCAATTTTCAGTGCCGCGTTGTAATCGGCGCCGAAGTTACCCGCGGCTTGCGCGCGGCTACGTTGTTCAGCCATCGCCGCTTCGAAGCCCACTTCATCGACGATAATGTTGCGCTCGCGGCATACGTCAGCGGTTAAATCCACTGGGAAGCCATAGGTATCGTACAGTTTGAAGACAGTTTCACCGTCTAAGGTGTCGCCCTGCAATTCGTTTAATGCGCTATCTAGAATACCTAAACCACGCTCAAGCGTACGAGCAAACTGCTCTTCTTCCGCTTTAAGGGCTTTTTCAACAATCACTTGAGTATCGGCAAGACCTTTAGCGGCATCGCCCATCACTTCGATTAGCATCGGAACTAACTTGTAGAAGAAGGCTTCAGTTGCCCCTAACTTGTTACCGTGACGCACGGCGCGGCGAATAATACGACGCAGTACATAGCCACGACCTTCGTTCGATGGCATTACACCATCGGCAACTAAGAAGGCGCATGAACGAATATGGTCGGCAATAACGCGCAGTGACTTGTTAGATAAGTCAGTCACACCGATGATTTCAGCCGCTTTAGCAATCAAGGCGCGGAAAATATCGATTTCGTAGTTTGAATGAACACCCTGCATAATCGCAGCGATACGCTCAATCCCCATACCGGTATCGACTGAAGGTTTTGGCAGCGGCAACATTTCACCAGAGGCTTGGCGATTGTATTGCATGAATACGATGTTCCAGATTTCGATGAAACGGTCGCCATCTTCCTCTGGGCTACCGGGACGTCCACCCCAGATATGATCGCCGTGATCGTAGAAAATTTCGGTACAAGGGCCACAAGGACCTGTGTCCCCCATTTGCCAGAAGTTATCTGAAGCGTATGGCGCCCCCTTGTTATCGCCGATGCGAATGATGTTTTCAGCGGCAACACCAATCTTTTTATTCCAAATTTCAAAGGCTTCATCGTCTGTTTGGTAAACAGTCACACACAGACGTTCCTTTGGTAGCTTCAAGACTTCAGTCAGGAATGTCCAACCAAAACGAATCGCATCTTCTTTGAAATAATCACCAAAGCTGAAGTTACCCAGCATTTCGAAGAAAGTATGGTGACGCGCGGTGTAACCAACGTTATCTAAATCGTTGTGTTTACCACCCGCACGGACGCAGCGTTGAGCAGTGGTCGCACGTGTATAGCTACGTTTGTCCATGCCAAGAAACACGTCCTTGAACTGGTTCATACCGGCGTTGGTGAATAAAAGCGTTGGATCGTTGCCTGGTACAAGAGAACTACTGTCCACAACTTGGTGACCATTGCTGCGGAAAAATTCGAGGAAAGCACTTCTAAGCGCTGCTGTCGTTTGATACATGAAATCGTCCTGAATTGGGTAAGCATGACCAGCTACACCATAAGGTAGCCGTATTTCTATTTGCCCAGCATTATAAGCAGACTGAGGAAAGACGACCAGCCTTGAATAGCGATATAGGCTTAGGAATCTCATATTTTCGGTGAGTTTGCAGCTAAGACATGGCTTATCACAAAAGCCAAGCGGTAAAGAAGAGTCGATGAGGCGAACCCGCACCGCTGCCGAACGCCAAAGACAATGGCCAGACAAGCCAAGGGCTGCGAGTTTATGCCATGACGTTAGTCATCATTATCTTCCAAAGGGTCGTAATCTAAGGCATAGGAGACTTGTTCGTAATTAAAGCCTTGGCTCAGTAAAAACCGCACCCGTTTGGCTTTTTCTTTCGCCAGCAGGTCGCGGGATTGTGAGCCCTTAACCTCGGTGACTTTTGGGATAGCATATTTTTTGATGGCTTTGGCTTTTGCTAGCTCAAACCAATCATGATCATTTGCAGATAACGCGGCTTCGATACAATCCTTTGAAAGCCCCTTTTGGGCAATGGCTTGGCGAATACGGATAGGCCCATGACCACGGGCAATATGGCTGCGAACGAGAAGCTCGGCATAGCGCTTATCATTGATAAAACCCGATGCTTCACAATCATCGAGCACGGGATCAATATCTACGACCTCAAAGCCTTTTTCGAGCAGTTTGGAGCTGATTTCTTGGCGAGAATAGTCGCGGCGCGCTAACAGCGCGACCGCGATTTGACGGGCAGACTGGCTCAGAATACTTCGCCTGTTTCGAAATCAACATTGCCTTCGCTATTTTCATCATCAGAAGAAGATGAAGACATAGCACTTGGGTTACTTAGCAGTAACTCACGCAGTGTTTTATCGATTTCAGCAGCAATTTCTGGATTTTCAGTCAGATATTTACCGGCATTTGCACGGCCCTGACCAATCTTGTCACCCTTGTAGCTGTACCATGCACCGGCTTTTTCGATCAGTTTATGGGCCACACCTAAATCGACTAATTCACCGGTACGGTTGATACCTTGACCGTAAAGAATTTGGAACTCAGCTTGCTTAAACGGTGCAGCAACTTTGTTTTTAACCACTTTAACGCGCGTCTCGTTACCTACCACTTCATCGCCTTCTTTGATAGCACCTGTACGGCGAATATCGAGACGAACAGAGGCGTAGAACTTCAGCGCGTTACCGCCCGTTGTGGTTTCTGGGTTACCAAACATCACACCAATCTTCATACGAATTTGGTTGATGAAGATTAACAGTGTATTCGATTGCTTGAGGTTACCCGCTAACTTACGCATCGCTTGGCTCATCATACGCGCCGCTAAGCCCATGTGTGAGTCACCAATTTCACCTTCAATTTCCGCTTTGGGTGTTAATGCCGCAACCGAGTCAACGATGATCACATCTACCGCACCAGAACGGGTTAACGCATCACAGATCTCAAGGGCTTGTTCACCGGTATCGGGTTGTGAACACAGTAAGTTATCGATATCAACGCCTAACTTTTTAGCATAGATAGGGTCTAGCGCGTGCTCGGCGTCGATAAAGGCACAGGTTTTACCTTCGCGCTGAGCGGCAGCAATCACTTCTAATGTCAGCGTCGTTTTACCTGATGATTCTGGACCATAAATCTCAACGATACGTCCCATTGGTAAACCGCCAGCACCTAAGGCGACGTCAAGGGAAAGTGAACCAGTAGAAATAGTCTCAACATCCATAGAGCGGTCTTCGCCCAGCTTCATGATGGAGCCTTTACCAAATTGCTTTTCAATTTGGCTCAATACCGCAGCAAGTGCTTTCTCTTTGTTTGGATCGACCTTCATTCCTGTTCCCTCATCTAGACAGTATCAGTACTGTCAAAAGTGATATTCAATTTAATAAAGCGGGTAATACAAAAAGCGAGGCTCTTTGTCATAATCTGCTGACTAGTATACTGTACAATCATACAGTATCAAGACCTGTGAATGATTTATTTTTCAGTCAGAAAATTTTCCCGTTGTGACAAGCTTTTACCGACTCGTGCTGCAGATTTGTCAGGATATCAGTGAATATCCATGGTTTAAGGGTCAATTTTCAGAAAATTATTGCTAAGATTGGCGTCAATTTATTTTAGACAGTAATAGTGCACATCCACTGATTTTTTATCCCATTACTGTACGACTTATTTCCCCGCTTTGGGCCGGCATAACGGACGAAAACGATTTAATGAATCCTATAGATACCGATGATTTAGAAAAACATACCCCTATGATGCGTCAATATTTGACCATGAAAGCAGAGCATCACGACATGCTGCTGTTTTATCGTATGGGTGACTTCTATGAGCTCTTCTATGATGACGCAAAACGCGCCTCTGAATTATTGGGCATTTCCCTTACGGCCCGCGGCAAAAGTGGCGGTGACCCGATCCCTATGGCGGGTATCCCTTACCATGCCGTTGAAGGCTATCTGGCCAAATTGGTTCAAATTGGTCAATCGGTCGCGATCTGTGAGCAGATTGGCGATCCCGCCACCTCAAAGGGCCCGGTTGAGCGAAAAGTGGTGCGCATCGTCACCCCAGGTACTTTGACCGACGAAGCGCTATTGCAGGAGAGACAAGACAATCTGTTAGCCGCGGTTTACCAAGGTAAAGTTGGTTTTGGCTACGCGACCCTCGATGTGTCTTCCGGCCGCTTCGTGATTGCTGAATTAGAAACGAAGGAATCCCTCGAAGCCGAGCTGCAACGTACCAATCCGGTCGAAATTCTCTATAGCGAAGATTTTGGCGCGATGGAGCTATTGCATCATTTTAAAGGCAAGCGTCGCCGTCCCGAGTGGGAGTTTGATTACGATACCAGCATTAAACTGCTACTGGCACAATTTGGCACTAAGGATTTGCACGGCTTTGGGATTACCGATGCAAGGCTTTCGCTACAAGCGGCTGGCTGCTTAATGCAATATGTGAAAGACACCCAACGCACCGCCCTGCCCCATATCAATGCCATTACCCGTTTCAATCAAACCGATACGATTGTCTTGGATGCGGCAACGCGCCGTAACCTCGAACTGACACAAAATTTGAGTGGTGGTCGAGATAACACCTTAGCAGCCGTTCTTGACAATACCGCCACAGCCATGGGCAGCCGGATGTTGCAACGCTGGATCCATCAGCCGCTAAGAGACCATGCCCAGATTTTTGCTCGCCAAACGGCCGTAAATGAATTACTCGAGACCACTGCCCATGAGTCATTACATGAGCAGCTTAAAGCCCTAGGCGATATCGAACGTATCATGGCAAGGCTGGCGCTTCGTACAGCTCGTCCAAGGGATTTTGCCCGCCTACGCCAAGCATTAAACCTATTGCCTCAGTTGCAGCAATCACTCGCGCAGTTAAGTGCGCCCCATACGGTGAAACTAGGCCAACTCTTAGGTGAGTTTCCCGAAGAGCAACAACTGCTTGAGCGCGCGATTGTCGATAACCCGCCCATGCTTATCCGTGATGGCGGCGTGATCCGTGAAGGCTACAATGCCGAGTTAGATGAATGGCGAGGCTTAAGTGAAGGAGCCACTGATTATCTAGTTCAACTCGAGGCGCGGGAAAAAGAGCGTACTGGCATTGCCACACTGAAGGTTGGCTACAACCGAGTGCATGGCTACTACATTGAAGTCAGTCGCCTGCAATCGCAGCAAGTGCCGTTAAATTACCAACGTCGTCAAACTCTTAAGAATATGGAGCGTTACATCACGCCCGAGCTTAAGGAATACGAAGAAAAAGTGCTGTCGAGCCAAGGTAAGGCGCTCGCCCTTGAAAAACAACTTTGGGACGAATTGTTTGATTTAATCCTCCCCAAGTTGCATGAACTACAAGCCTTCGCCAGAGCGGCAGCTGAGCTCGATGTGCTGAGTAACTTTGCCGAACGTGCCGAAACTTTAGGGTATACCTGCCCAGAACTGAGCAGCGAAATCGGCGTAAAAATCGAAGCGGGTCGCCATCCAGTGGTTGAACGTGTGAGTCAAACGCCTTTTATCGCCAACCCTGTCACCCTACACAATCAACGCCGGATGTTGATTGTTACAGGTCCAAACATGGGCGGTAAATCAACCTACATGCGCCAAGTGGCGCTTATCACCCTAATGGCACATATTGGCTGCTTTGTGCCAGCTGATCGCGCCATCATTGGCCCTATCGATCGAATTTTTACTCGGATTGGCGCCTCAGACGATCTCGCCTCTGGTCGCTCAACCTTTATGGTGGAAATGACTGAAACGGCAAATATTCTCCATAATGCGACCGCGCAAAGTTTAGTCTTGATGGATGAAATTGGCCGCGGCACCTCGACCTACGATGGCCTGTCATTAGCTTGGTCTGCAGCGGAATATTTAGCACTGCAAGTCGGTGCAATGACGCTGTTTGCGACCCATTATTTCGAGTTAACGCAATTACCGGAAATTATGGCTGGCGTTTATAACGTGCACCTCGATGCGATTGAACACGAAGACACCATCGCCTTTATGCATGCAGTGCAAGAAGGTGCGGCCAGTAAGAGTTATGGTTTGCAGGTTGCGGCCCTTGCCGGGGTGCCAGCACGGGTGATTAAGGCGGCAAAACACAAGTTACATCAACTTGAGAGCCGCGATCATCAAGTAGAAGGTGCTAATGTTAACGGCACTAGGGCACCGATCCAAACCCTGCTCGCTCTGCCTGAGCCGGTGGAGAATCCCGCTGTCAGCAAATTAAAAGCCATCAATCCCGATAACCTGACCCCAAAACAGGCGCTGGATTTACTCTACGAACTAAAACGCTTGAGTTAACACATAGAGTGAAAACTCGCAATAACATAAACGTGAAAACATAAAAAAACGCCCTCAATATTGGGCGTTTTTTATGACTTTTTGAATGGGTTTAAAGCTAAATAGCTAAACCTTAGTTTCTAAATAATGCCTCTACAGAGAGACCTTGAGCGCCCAGCAAATCACGTAGGCGTTTAAGGGCTTCCACTTGAATTTGGCGAACACGTTCACGGGTGAGGCCAATTTCTGCGCCTACGTCTTCAAGGGTTGAGGGTTCATAACCCAATAAACCAAAGCGGCGCGCTAACACTTCTCTTTGCTTGGTATTGAGTTCGTTGAGCCATTTCACCACTGAGTTTGAAATGTCTTCATCTTGTACTTTGTAGTCAGGGCCTACGTTGTCGTCATCGGCAAGCACATCGAGTAACGCCTTGTCGTTATCGCCACCTAAGGGGATATCGACAGAGGTGATCTTCTCGTTGAGCTTCAGCATACGGCTGACGTCAACACTGGATACTTGCAGTTTCTCGGCAATTTCTTCTGCCGTAGGTTCATGGTCAAGTTTTTGCGCCAATTCCCGAGCTGTACGTAAATAGACGTTGAGTTCTTTTACCACATGGATTGGCAAGCGAATCGTGCGGGTTTGATTCATGATGGCACGTTCAATCGTTTGTCTGATCCACCAAGTCGCATAGGTTGAGAAACGGAAGCCTCTTTCTGGGTCGAATTTTTCCACCGCACGGATCAAGCCAAGATTACCCTCTTCGATTAAATCCAGTAGCGCTAGGCCACGATTATTGTAACGACGGGCAATTTTAACCACGAGTCGCAGGTTACTCTCAATCATGCGATTACGGGATTTTTCGCAGCCTTTTAAGGCCTTACGGGAAAAGTAAACTTCTTCTTCTGCGCTAAGCAGTGGGGAAAACCCTATTTCACCTAAATAGAGCTGGGTGGCATCAAGATTTTTTTGCAGGTCATCTTGAACCTGTTGTTCGAGTCCTAGTTCTTGAACTAAATCAGCGGCAATATCCTCTTTATCGAGATCAAACTCTGCGGTATCTACGGAAAAATCTACTAGTTCTTCTGCGGCAGTGCTATTTATGCGGCTCATGATCAAATCTCCCAAACCTAATGTAAACTGCTTGAATTACTGCAATTTTTTATCCTCCATGCCAACAAGGCCCTAAACAATCATTGCTTAGGTAAATAGTTAAGTGGGTTAACAGACTGACCGTGGTAACGGATCTCGAAGCGAAGCATTACCTGATTGGTACCTGTACTGCCCATTTTTGCAACTGTCTGTCCAGCAAGGACATGCTGCTTTTCTTCGACTAAGATCTGATCTGCATGAGCATAGGCACTAAGGTAATCGTCACTATGTTTAATAATCACTAAATTACCATAACCCCTAAGAGCACTACCTGCGTATACCACCCGCCCATCTGCAGCGGCTTTGATGATATCTCCGCGTTTTCCTGCGATCTTAATTCCTTTATTTCCCTGCTCATTGGCAGAGTATGTCCCAATCAATTTACCTCTTACTGGCCATTGCCACTGACTGACACTGTCTGGCAGTGTTGATGTCGGGGCGACGATCGAAGGGTTAATATTTTGTTGAGAGCTTGTTGCAGAATACGCAGGCTTCGCTTTCTGATCAAGTGTTTTTTTCTGCTGCACACTTGACAAGTTTTTCGCGGAAGAATTGTTACTAGCTGATTGTTTATCAAAAGAATTAGCTTTATTTTGCCCTTTAGACGCTGAATTGCTTCCACCTAAAGTTGTAGAGCCTTTGCCATTTTTTCCTGTGTCATTCGTTAAATATAAAATCTGTCCAGGGTAGATGGTGTACGATTTATCTAATTGATTAATTTTGGCAATTTCGGCGAAATCTTTACCCGCAGCCCAAGATATCGAATAAAGGGTGTCACCTTTCTTAACTTTATAAGAATTAGATTTAATGTGGCCTTTATTATGTTTGGAATAATTGTGGGAGAGACTTTCGACAGGTGCGGGGCGACTCGCCTGAAAGCTACAGCCCGCAAGCAACAACACTAAACTGAGGTTTAAGAGTAAACCCGCATTCAACAATAAAAACTCCTCTTTAGGGCTATCTTACTGTTTTACCTATTCATAAAAGGCCAAGTGTTTAACGAAGTGACCTAAAGCGAAAAACTTAAGCAAATAAATTAAGCGAGTTCGCCATTGACCAAGGGAACAAATTTGACGGTTTCTATCACTTCAGAACTAAAACGATCCGAGCGGCGGGTAAAGCGCATCAATTGTTGCGTCTCTTCCCCCACAGGGATGATCAGCACGCCGCCTTCGGCCAACTGGGACAACAAGGCTTCGGGAACCTTAGCCGCTGCCGCCGTGACCATAATGCCATCAAAGGGGCTGCGATTCGGCCAGCCCTGCCAGCCATCGCCATATTTGAATGACACATTATGCAGATCGAGTCGCTTTAATCTTTGTCTCGCTTGGATCTGTAAACCTTTAATACGCTCAATGGTGCACAGTTCTGGCACTAATTGCGCGAGAATCGCCGCTTGGTAGCCTGAGCCCGTTCCCACCTCAAGCACCTTTTGCGGCTGATGTTGGAGCAGTAACTCTGTCATACGCGCCACGATATAAGGCTGAGAAATGGTTTGTCCTTGGCCTATGGGCAAGGCGGTGTTTTCGTAGGCTTTATGGGCCAGCGCATTATCAAGAAATAACTCGCGCGGGGTATGGGATATTGCCTTAAGAACGGCTGGATGGCGGATCCCCGCCTCCTGAAGCTTTTTAGCTAAATTCACCGCCGATGTTAAGGCAACTCGAGTCATATTTTATCTACCCAATCTTGCAATACCGATAATTGTCTATACGCGGTCAAATCCACGGTTAAGGGAGTGATCGACACATAACCATGGGCAATCGCATGGAAATCCGTTCCTTCACTCGCATCTTGCTCAACACCCGGGGGGCCAAGCCAAAAAATCTCTTTTCCCGCAGGATCCTGCGTTCGCACTATGCCTTCGGCCTTATGCCGTGCACCTAGGCGCGTCACCCGAATCCCTTTAATCTCATCCAGCGGCAAATCGGGCACATTGATATTGAGGATCTGATCGCTCGCAATAGGATGCGCTAACAGCCCCTGCACGATTCGCCGCGCATACACAGCCGCAGAGTGATAATGCTTTAATGCCTTACCATTAAGCGAAATCGCAACGGCGGGGAAACCTAAAAACCGCCCCTCCATCGCCGCCGCTACTGTGCCCGAATATAAAGTGTCATCCCCCATATTCGCGCCAGCATTGATGCCCGATACCACCATATCCGGCTCTCCATCACAAAGCTCACGTATGGCTAAGTGAACGCAATCCGTGGGTGTACCGTGAACCGAAATATAACCATTATCTAACCTATTAATTCTTAATGGGTTAGTCAAGGTTAAAGAGTTACTTGCACCGGAACAATTGCGATCGGGCGCGACCGTCATCACAGTGGCGATTTCGGCAAGCGCCTCGGTTAAGGCTCTGATCCCCGGCGCATTCACACCATCATCATTACTGACTAGGATGCGGATCATGAAGCGGACTCATCAGGCTCTGGCGCACTGGTTTCTGGAGTATCGACCTCTGCCGTCTGACTCTCTGTTGCAGCATTAGCATCAGGTGAGACTGTCGCTTGCCATTGCAGCTCTTTCACATCTTGATAATCGACTAGCTCTCTTAACAGTGATGTCGCAAAGCTGCCCGCAGGTAAGATAAATTCGAGCACTAATCCATCCGCAGTTTGCTCGTATTTAAGGCCTTGAGGCTCGAGTAACAATGGGCGACGCTCCTGCTCAAGCCCCGCGTGCTCAAGGCCGTAGCAATCTTCGCTCAGCTCTGCCATGGCAAGGGTTTCAACCTCGGCGGCTTCGCCCTGCGGTAGCATTTTCCCGCGTCCCCAAAGTGGGGCTGAAAGCTGAATATCTTTCTCAATCAAGCGTTTTAATACCACTAAATCCCATTCTGGCGTGACGAAAAAGCTCTTACTGCCCGCCAGCATCACGCAATCCCCGGCTAAGGGTTTAGTGCCATGATTCGCCAAACGATAGGAGACAACGGTATTGAACAGATTGGAGCGCACCGCAGACAGATACATGCTGCGCTTATTACGGTCTTTCACCTTTTTGCCCGCCAGCATTTGCCGTCCCATCACTAGGTTTTTACCATCGTGACCGAAACGCTGCTCACCAAAATAATTAGGCACACCAATCTGGCTGACTTTTTCAACGCGGCTGATAATGTCTTCTACGTTTGTGACATTGCGCAGGGTAAGAATAAAACGGTTGCCCAAGAGCGCGCCAATACGTAGTTTTTTGCTGTGGCGACTGCTGGATAAAACGGTTAAGCGCTCGCTGTTTAGTTCGCTCCAAGCTGGGGTTTCTTTACCAGGGATACGAATGCCAAACCACTGTTCTGTGATGGCATTTTTATCTTTTTGTCCAGCATAGGTCACCTCTTTGGGATGAACCTTAGCGAACTTCGCCAGCATTTCAGCCACTTGCACCGTATTCAGCCCATCCTTACGAATGTGGACTAAATGATGCTCGCCCTCGCCCGACGGGCTAAAAGGCAAAATCTCTTTCACGATAAAGTCGCTGTTAACGGTTCTTAAATCTGCGGTGCCCGTCGGTTTGCCGTACAGGTAATGTAGTTCGCTCATGGGTCTTTCTTATCTCTTAAAGTTTCAGGCTATTGGCGACTGAGTAATACGACGGCTTCGACCGCAATGCCTTCTTTACGGCCGGTAAACCCGAGTTTTTCGGTAGTGGTTGCCTTAACGTTGATATCGGCAACGTCAGCATTAAGATCGGCCGCCAACACGTGGCGCATATCCTCGATATGCGGCGCCATCTTAGGCGCTTGGGCAATGATAGTGACATCCAGATTACCCAGCTCAAATCCCTTCGCCCGCGCTAACGCATAGCAATGGCGCAGCAAGACGCGACTATCGGCGCCCTTATAGGCGGCATCGGTATCGGGGAAATGTTTACCAATATCCCCCAAGGCCATCGCCCCTAAAATGGCATCGGAGATGGCATGCAGCACCACATCGCCATCGGAATGAGCCACCAGCCCCGTTTCGTAGGGGACTTCGACCCCACATAAAATTAACGGGCGCGCTTCACCAAATTTATGGACATCAAAACCATGGCCGATTCGGATTTTCATTACTTAATTCCTAACGTATTTAATAAATTGCGCAATTCACTCAACTTGCCTTCAAGCATTCGCGCGCAGTAAAAAGAGCTCTGCCAACTCCAAATCATCGGGATGGGTCACTTTAATATTATCCGCCCGCCCGGCGACCAAACCAGGGGAAATACCCGCCCACTCCATCGCCGAGGCCTCATCGGTCACGACAGCCCCCGCGGCAAGCGCGGCTTTTAAATGCAATCGCAACAAGGTGGTTGGAAATAACTGCGGCGTCAACGCATGCCAGAGGTTATCGCGGCAAACAGTCGAGCTAATTTCACCTAAGCTATTGGCGCGCTTCATGGTATCCCGCACAGGCATGGCCAAAATCGCCCCCTGGGGAAAATGCACCCGCGAGGCCAGCAATTTATCTATGTCTTGCGCCGTCAGGCAGGGTCTCGCCGCATCGTGTACTAAAGCCCAACCATTATCAGGCGCCTTATCGAGTGCCGCGAGTACCGAGTCGGCGCGCTCAGAGCCGCCAATGACTGTCACCAGCTTGGGATGCTTGGCCTGCGGTAACGCAGCAAACTCGGTATCCTCTGGATGTAGTGCCACAATCACTTGGTTAATTTGAGGATGGGACAATAACTTGTCTAAGGTATGGGCCAGAATGCTTTGCCCCAGCAAGGTTAAATATTGCTTGGGTTTGCCCGCGCCCATGCGACTGCCAATCCCCGCGGCGGGCACAATCGCGACCACATGGTGCGAGAAAGGATCAATTTGAACTGCAACTTGGGTTTCGACCTGCGGCGCGGCTTCTAATACGGTATCCATAGGCGCTCCGTTACTGCGAGGGACTCGATACTGAACGGTCACCGCCCACCACGCGATAGAAGGTCTCGCCTTCTTTCACCATGCCTAGCTCGTTACGCGCCCGCTCTTCAATCGCTTCGGTACCACTCTTAAGGTCGATAATTTCCTCTTTAAGCACCTGATTACGCTCATTGAGTTTTGCATTACCTTCTTGCTGAGCCGCGATCTGTTTTTGCAGAACAAAGTATTCGGGCAGGCTGTTATCGCCCGACCACAGCCGATATTGCAGCAAACCGAGAAGCACTATGAGTGCAATGACAAAGAATTTCATGGAGGAATTAGCGTCAGTATCTTGAATTAAAAAAATATACTGCAGATAGTACAACAAAAAAGGCCACCAAGTGGTGGCCTTTTTACATCAGACGACTAAATTACGCCTGACCTTTGATTTCTTTCAAACCGCGGTATGGTGCTTTTTCACCTAATTGCTCTTCGATACGCAGCAATTGGTTGTATTTAGCAACACGGTCAGAACGGCACAGTGAACCGGTCTTGATTTGGCCAGCCGCAGTACCTACCGCTAAATCAGCGATAGTAGCGTCTTCAGTTTCACCGCTACGGTGTGAAATCACCGCAGTGTAACCCGCTGCTTTTGCCATACGGATAGCCGCTAAGGTTTCAGTTAATGAACCGATTTGGTTGAACTTGATCAGGATTGAGTTAGCGATGCCGTTCTCGATACCACGGGTTAAGATCTTAGTGTTAGTTACGAATAAATCGTCGCCCACTAATTGGATCTTGTCGCCCATGATCTTAGTTTGGTATGCCCAACCATCCCAATCTGACTCGTCCAGACCGTCTTCAATAGAGACGATTGGATATTGTTCAGTCAGTGACTTCAGGAAGTCAGAGAAACCGTTTGAATCGAATACTTTGCCTTCGCCAGACAGGTCATATTTACCGTCTTTGTAGAACTCAGAAGCCGCACAGTCTAATGCCAGAGTCACGTCGGTACCCAGCTTGTAACCTGCTAATTCAACAGCTTCTTTGATTACCGCTAATGCATCAGCGTTAGAAGACAGGTTAGGAGCGAAACCACCTTCGTCACCCACAGAAGTGCTTAAACCTTTACCGTGCAGTACTTTTTTCAGGGTGTGGAAAATCTCTGCGCCCATACGTAAAGCTTCGCGGAAGTTTTTCGCGCCAACAGGTTGAACCATGAACTCTTGGATATCAACGTTGTTATCAGCGTGCTCACCACCGTTAAGGATGTTCATCATAGGCACTGGCATAGCGTATTGGCCAGGTGTGCCGTTTAATTCAGCGATGTGAGCGTATAGAGGCATGCCTTTGAATGCAGCAGCCGCTTTAGCCGCCGCTAAAGACACAGCCAGAATCGCGTTAGCGCCTAACTTGTCTTTGTTTTCAGTGCCGTCTAAGTCGATCATGATTTGATCGAGTTCAGCTTGTGCAGTCGCATCTTTACCAATTAACGCTGCACGGATAGGACCGTTTACGTTAGCCACAGCAGTCAATACACCTTTACCTAAGTAACGGCTCTTGTCGCCATCACGCAGTTCCAGCGCTTCGCGGCTACCAGTAGAAGCACCAGATGGCGCAGCCGCCATACCGATAAAACCACCTTCTAAATGCACTTCGGCTTCAACTGTTGGGTTACCACGAGAATCCATGATCTCGCGACCAATCACGTTAATAATCTTAGCCATATTACCCTCGATTTAAGTTTAAAAGAGAAAAGAAAAAACCAATACCAATGGGAATTAACAGATGTAGAGTACGACCAAAATCTTTAAATTCCGTTTACTATTTCCGGCTATACGCATGTCGTTTATACACATGGGTATGAGTTTTGACTCATGATTACGCGGCCTGAGTGTAACAAAAGGCCGGGCCCACTGTCGCGGGTCCGGCCTTAAAATTTATTTCTTCAGATCACGTTTTTGATGTGCACTTGCGGCAGCAACGAAACCTTCGAACAATGGATGACCATCGCGTGGGGTCGAAGTGAATTCTGGGTGGAATTGACCCGCAACAAACCAAGGATGATCTTTCAGCTCAATCATCTCAACCAGTTTACGGTCAGAAGATAAACCACTAAATACCAGACCCGCTTGCTCTAAACGTTCTCTGTACTTGTTGTTCACTTCGTAACGGTGACGGTGACGCTCAACACAAGTGTTACCTTTGTACGCTTGCGCCGCTTTTGAACCTTCAAGCAGGTGACATAACTGCGCACCTAAACGCATAGTGCCACCTAAATCAGAGGCTTCATGGCGTTGTTCAACGTTACCTTCTTCATCAACCCATTCGGTGATTAAACCAACCACTGGGAATGGCGTTGCTTTATTGAATTCGGTTGAGTGTGCATCGGCCATGCCAGCAACGTTACGGGCAAATTCAATCAGCGCCACTTGCATACCTAAACAGATACCAAAGTACGGCAGCTCGTTTTCACGGGCATATTTAGCCGCCAGAATCTTACCTTCCACACCGCGCTCACCGAAGCCACCTGGAACTAAGATACCGTCTAAACCTTGCAGAACTTCATCGCCTTTCGCTTCAACGGTTTGTGAGTCGATATACTTGATGCTCACGGATACACGGTTCTTCAGACCCGCATGCTTTAATGCTTCGTTGACTGACTTATAGGCGTCTGGCAGTTCGATGTATTTACCTACCATACCAATCACGACTTCGCCGTTTGGATTGGCTTCTTGGTAAATGACGTTTTCCCACTCAGACAAGTCGGCTTCGCGGCATTCTAAACCAAAACGCTTAACCACTAAGTCATCTAGACCTTGTGAGCGCAGCAGCGCTGGGATCTTGTAGATACTGTCGACGTCTTTTAATGAAATAACCGCACGTTCTTCAACGTTACAGAATAACGAAATCTTCGCACGCTCGTTGGCAGGAATCGCACGGTCGCCACGGCAGATCAGCACATCTGGTGCAATACCGATAGAACGCAATTCTTTGACTGAATGTTGAGTCGGTTTGGTTTTCACTTCACCCGCAGCGCCAAGGAATGGCACTAAGGTTAAATGCATAAACAGAGTACGATCGCGGCCCAGTTCAACGCCTAATTGGCGGATAGACTCAAGGAATGGCAGTGATTCGATATCACCAACAGTACCGCCGATTTCAACAATAGCCACATCGTGACCTTCACCACCTGCAATCACTTTTTCTTTGATCGCGTTAGTGATGTGTGGGATCACCTGAATGGTCGCACCTAAGTAATCACCGCGACGCTCTTTACGCAGCACTTCCTCGTAAATACGACCCGTAGTGAAGTTGTTGCGACGGTTCATCTTAGTGCGGATGAAACGCTCATAGTGGCCTAGGTCAAGGTCTGTTTCTGCGCCGTCCTCAGTCACAAACACTTCACCATGTTGCGTTGGGCTCATGGTACCTGGATCAACGTTAATGTATGGGTCCAGTTTCATGATGGTTACATTGAGACCACGGGCCTCTAAAATTGCGGCTAATGAAGCGGCTGCAATGCCTTTACCTAGTGATGAAACCACACCACCAGTAACGAAGATATACCTTGTAGTCATGCTGAACCTGAGAAAATGAGTTTGAAAATACGTGCTTGTAAGAAAGCACTAGGACGGGGCAGTAGTATACCAAAGGTGTTGCCATTCGACAAACACCAATCCGGATAATTTGCCCTTTATCTTGGCTCGCCCTGTTTAACCTTATCCCAATAGGCATCTAACTCTTCTAAGCTATGTTCTTCTAATGCTTTATTATTTTGTCTTGCAAATGCCTCAACACCTTTAAAACGGCGTTCAAATTTAACATTGGCTTGGCGCAGCGCTTGTTCTGGGTCCACCTTTAAATGGCGCGCCAAATTCACCACTGCAAATAATAAGTCGCCCATTTCGGCCTGTACTTTGGCTTGGTCGAGTGTTGGCTGATTCACCTCCGCCAGCACTTCATCAATTTCTTCGTGGATTTTTGCGACAACGGGCTCGAGCTCAGGCCAATCGAAGCCGACACGTGCGACCCGCTGCTGAATTTTGATTGAACGGGATAACGCCGGCTGTGCACGCGGAATATCATCAAGCACAGAAACCTCGCTTGGTGAAGTCACCCCAGCCGCCAATGCCTTTTGTTCACGCTCGCTGGCTTTGATTGCTTCCCAATTGGCTTTCATTTGCTGACTACTGGCATCGGCCTCAAACGTGGCTTCGCCAAACACGTGGGGATGACGACGAGTGAGTTTGTCGGTGATTTTATTGACGACGGTGCTGAAATCAAACCTGCCCTGCTCTTTGCCTAGCTGGCAATAAAACACCACTTGGAATAATAAATCGCCGAGTTCATCGGGCAGTTCATCTAGGGCTAACCGTTCAATAGTGTCGGCCACTTCATAGGCCTCTTCGAGGGTAAAAGGCACTATAGTTTGAAAGGTCTGCGCCTTATCCCAAGGACAACCCGTTTGCGGATCGCGCAGCTTCTCCATAATCTTCAGTAGCGGCGCGACATCGGTTGAAGAAAGTGCTGCTGCGGGAAGCTCGTTTGGTGATGACACTCTTGAAGAGGGTGCTTTGGTTGATAGCTCTGTTGCCGAAAGCTCAATAGTAGAAGGCGTGGTATGGGAAGTCATGCTGATATCCTTTCAAGAGAGTCGACACAGGTGCAGGATGCGTAAACAGGAATACACTCAAGCTGAGTCGCAACTAAGGCTGTAATAAGGGCAATAAAGCGCTAATGATAAAGTAGCCAAGCTCAAAGTGCTATTTAGGGTTGAGATGGACGTAACTGAATCTGCTCTCCCACGATAGGTACTTTTTATTATCTCCCTCATCATAGATGTCAGTCTTTATCGGTAAAATCTCGTTATCAATACAAAAAGCTTTGTAGAATACTAAGCGAAAATGGTAATTTATTTCGCTATTTTAATGAGTTAATCGACTGTATTGCCTCTGCCCATACCGACTTATGGAACCAGTTTGGATGATACAGCGAAGTTTAAAGGAATAAACATGAGCTTTCTTGAAGCATCTTGGGAAGAAAGAGAAACAACATCGTATAAAGCCCTATTAGGTGACACTGGACCGGGGATTTTTCCACTATCCCATGCTCTCTTTAAGCGCATGAATGCAAGCGATATCGACCCTCGTTGGCTAACCCATGGTGTTTTTAAGTCTCCCCCTAATAGCAACAGAAACACATGGGCATATATCACCTCTGGGATGTCTAATCCTTGGGAAACCGACGAACCCGAGGAATACTCAGGTCTTGGTGTCGAATTTCTAATGGAAACAGAAAAAGACGAAACGTGGGCAGTTGAAGTTCTACAAATGCTTATGGCCTATAACTTATTACTCGCAGCTGGACAGATGGGAGATTTCCCCTTACTAGGTGATGGCGACAGAGTGCCCCTCGCATTATCTGACGCTATTCGCACTATGATGTTTACCGAGCCCGTTTCCTTTCCTCACTGTTTTAACATCAAATCGGGCCGCGTCGATTTATTGCAAGTAGTCGGCATCACGCCTGCTGAATTACAAGTCGCAAAACAAACCTCATCGGATGAAATTCGCACTCAACTTATCAGCAAGTTAGGCACTCTAGTGACCAGCAAAGAACGAGAAAGTGTTGTGTAACCCATTAGATTCGCCTTAAACACGGCCTCGCTCACGCAGCTTACTGCCATCAAGATAAAAGACGATGATAAAACTACAAAAAATTGCCGATACGCTAACCACTGACGAACATACATTAATTGCTGAATCGTTACGCCAAGGCGAAATAGATGGCATTTCTCTATCTTACTTAGGAGGTGCATTCGGTCCAACTTGGTCTGCGGATAGAGATTACTCGTTAGATTTCCTGAAACACTATTCAGGACTCAGAGCTTTAGAGATCCAACTGCCAGCGATAACAAGCATTGAAGCTATCGCAGAATATGCTAGCAATCTAGAGTTTTTAAGCTTGGGTGAGTTCAATCAAAAATCAGTCTCTTTAAAGCCATTATCGTCTCTTCACCAACTAAAACACCTAGACTTAAACAGAAATAACAAAGATATAGACTCGATCAGCGACCTAGCTAATCTTAAAGAGCTTTACCTGACCGGCTATCAACAAGCACAAATTGAACTGTTGGCTAATCTAGATAAGTTAGAAGAGCTATATCTAGGTTTTGGCACCTTTGAAGAATTAGATGCACTAAAGGGCTTGTCTAAACTTAAAAGTCTCGAAATACTTTGGGTGAAAAAGTTACACGATCTCAGCGCGCTGACGCATCTAGATGCGCTTGAGCATTTACATTTAAGTACACTGAAGCAAGTCACCAGCATCCCAGAAATTGCGCATCTTTGTCATCTTAAAAGCGTGTTTATGGATACCATGAATGGGCTTTCTTCTTTATCAGGCCTAAAAGGCTGCTCAATCCGTGAATTAACCGTTATTAATTCACGGATCGATCCTTTTATATTTTCACCGCTTAGTAATAGCCTACCATCATTGCAACGGCTCCTACTTGGTCTGAGTTCCAAAGGAAAAACCAAGGAAGCGCTTAGCTTCTTCGATAGCAAGGTAGTATGTGGGACGCTTAACGACTTAATCTATACGCCCAATAATAATGGCTCTCGAATAGAGTACTGTCGTTAGCGGGATAAACTTCAATAAGTGGGATTGCTTACTTGCTGGCGATTGTGCAAACCGATTTCACCTGAATAAAAAAGCGGTAGCACTTTATGCCCTACCGCTTTTTACAACTGATAACCAATGGAGTCGAGAATTACAATCTGCGCGCTTCTATCACGCTATCGACTTGTGAGAGCTTAGATAACACCCGCGATAAGCCATCGAGGTTGTATAGCTCTAATTCCAGCTCGATGGCTGCCGTCTGATTCTTAATATCCGATGAGGAGCTCATGGCAAGCACATTGGATTTTTCGGCGGCGAGTACTGAGGTGAGATCCCGCAATAAGCCGCTGCGATCATGGGCTAATACGCGCAGGCGCATACGATAACCACCAGAGTAATTTTCGCCCCAAACAACATCGACGCCACGTTCTGGGTGAACGCGCATCAACTCTTTCACCTGTTCACAGTCGGAGCGGTGTACCGAAATACCGCGCCCTTTGGTGATAAAACCTAAAATTTCATCCCCAGGCACGGGCTGGCAGCAACGGGCGATATGGCTGAGTAAGTTACCCACGCCATTCACTTCCACCTGACCACGGCTATTGGTGCCTGATTTGGGTTGGCTCTTCTTAACTAGTTCTTCAACCGCATCTTCTTCGCTCGCCTCATCGAGGCGCAACTTACTCTGGATATGGTTAACGACCTGATGTAAACGCACATCACCGCCGCCGATGGCCGCAAGTAAATCGTCCATACTCGCCATATTAAAACGCTCAACGGCGATGGCGGCATCTTTGATTTTAAGGCTGACTCGCGCCAGCTCGGCTTCGAGCATTTCTTTGCCAGCGATAATGTTTTTATCGCGGTCCTGCTGCTTAAACCAATGCTGAATTTTCGAGCGCGCCCGCGATGTGCGGATATAGCCTAAGTTGGGATTGAGCCAATCGCGCTTAGGATTAGGATGCTTCGAGGTGATGATCTCGATACGCTCGCCCGTTTCGACCTGATAAGTAAACGGCACAATGCGGCCATCGACCTTGGCACCGATACACTTATGGCCGACCTGCGAGTGAATATAGTAGGCAAAGTCGAGCACGGTTGAACCGAGTGGCAAATCAACGACTTCACCGCTTGGGGTAAAGACATACACTCTATCTTCAAACACTTGGCTGCGGACTTCTTCAACCAAGTTGCCGCTTTCGACCACATCTTCCTGCCATTGCAGAATTTTACGCAGCCAATTGATTTTTTCTTCGTAGCCGCTCTGTTTGCCGGAGTGATTACCCTCTTTGTATTTCCAGTGCGCGGCAACCCCCAGCTCTGCATCTTCATGCATATCTTGGGTACGAATTTGAATTTCAACGGTTTTACCTTCAGGCCCCACCACTACGGTATGAATCGATTGATAACCGTTAGGTTTAGGGTTGGCCACGTAGTCATCGAACTCGCGCGGAATATGGTGCCAAAGAGTGTGCACGACCCCTAAGGCGCCATAGCAGTCCTGCAAACGTTCGGTGACAATCCGCACGGCGCGCACGTCAAACAACTCATCAAACTTGAGGTGTTTGCCCTTCATCTTGCGCCAGATGCTGTAGATATGTTTTGGACGACCATACACCTTAGCGCGGATATGATCCTCATCGAGGCGCTGCTGCAACTGCTCGACAAATTTTTCGATATAGACTTCGCGGTCTAACCGCTTACCGTCGAGCTGTTTCGCAATGTCCTTGTAAGTATCTGGATGCAGATAACGGAAGGAAATATCTTCTAATTCCCACTTTAACTGACCAATCCCCAAACGGTTAGCGAGCGGTGCATAGATATCGGCAATTTCGCGGGCCAGCAAGACGCGGGTTTCTTCGTCGGCATTTTTCACGGCGCGCAGCAAACAAACACGCTCGGCCAGTTTAATCACCACGGCGCGTACGTCTTCGACCATCGCCAGTAACATGCGGCGGATATTGTCAATTTGCGGCTCGGTTGAGCGGCTATTGGGATTGATTTTTAACGCACCAATGGCATCCATGGTGACAACGCTGGCGACTAACCGCGCGAGGGACTCGCCAAATTTTTCTTTGATTGCTTCTTCGTTTAGTAAGCCGGCATCAAACACCACAAACAGGATAGCCGCTTGCAGCGTCTCGATATCCATATTCAATGGCGCGAGGATTTCAATCATCTCGCGGGCACGTTCGAGCAGTTCTCTTTTCGCGGCAGGACTCTTAGCGGGTAAGGCTTCGACCTGTGCAATCAAGGTGAGTAAGGTTTGCGCCTCCTCGACATGACTGACATAGCGAGCCACCCAATCTTCAAGATGAAAATCGGGATCATTAAAGTGCGCTTCGCGAACAGAGACCATCTAATTTATTTCCTTATTCGTGCTCAGAGAAAAGTGGCACCACCTCGGCACTCCTATCTTCAGCATTGGCACGGACTTGTCAAACCCAACGAGACGAAACTTCACATTTTTTACGTTATTCAAACGCTTTGCTTACTTTACACTCGAATAACGTGGGCAAGTGAAGAAACCTTGCCCAACCGATAAGCCTTATTTTGCAAGCTCAAACAACGCCATGGCTTCGATATGATGTGTCTGCGGGAACATATCGATTAAGCCTAACTTTTGTAACTTGTAACCACGTTCAAGCAACACCGCACTGTCGCGGGCTAAGCTCGCCGGATTACACGACACATACACCACTTGGCGAGGTTTCATCTTCTTAAGCCATTGCAAACTCTCGAACGCACCCGCGCGCGCAGGATCGATTAGCAACTTATCAATCTTGCCCATCCAAGGCTCGCAGGATAAATCGGCACTTAAATCGCCATGGTAAAAGGTTAAATTACTTAAGCCATTTGCCGCCGCGTTTTCACGGGCTTGGCTAACCATTTCTGGCACCCCTTCAACCCCAATCACTTCGGCGCCCAATTTAGCTAAAGGCAAACTGAAGTTACCCATACCACAGAAGAGATCGAGAATACGCTCACCCGGCTGTGGTGCTAACCAATCTAACGCCTGCGCCACCATGGCCTTATTAATTTGCGCATTCACTTGCACAAAGTTACCCGGTGTAAAAGTGAGGCTCACAGGCGTTGCATCGGCTTTATCATCGAGCAACTGGTAAACGGGCAATAACAGCGTGCCATTCACCCCATGGAACTCGCCGTTGTTGTCTTGTAAACAAATATGGATTTGATGCTGCTCGGCAAACTGCGCAAGCTTAGCCATGTCCTTATCATTTAAGGATTTAGTGATCCGAATTACCGCAAAATGGCCGTTGTCGGCGTCAATCAACTCTAAATGCCCAAGACTCGATTTGGCCGCCAATTGATTAAGCAACTTAGCAAACGGGGCAATTAAATCCGATAAGGGTTTAGCCAAGACTAAACAGCTATCAATAGGCACGACTTGGTTGCTGCTCGAGGCACGAAACCCTAAACTTAACTGCTTGGTATTTTTATCAAATAGAGTCGCAAGGCGGGCACGGCGACGATAGTGCCACCCCTCACCCGTCAAGGCGGGCACTGAGTTGCCTTCGGCGCCAGCAAATTTAGCCATAATATCAACCAAGGCAGCAGACTTATGCTCGCGTTGCCCAGCTAATGACATATGCTGTAAATCGCAGCCGCCACAGCTTTGGTAATGTGGGCATAGCGGCGTGACTCGCTCAGCGCTCGGCGTCTCGACTTTAATTAGCTTGGCTCGGGCATAGTTTTTCTTTTGTTCGGTCAGCTGCGCCTGCACGGTTTCGCTGGGCAAGGCGCCGGGGATAAATACGACTTTTCCCTGATGTTGTGCTATACCTGCCCCTAGATGATCAAGCTGGTGCACGCTGAAGGACTGCTTCGCGGACAATTGCTTGGAACTATTTGGTTTTGCTTTAAAAAATTGTGCCATTTCGGCCTCTAAATCAATAAAAAACTGGTAAAGACCGTCCATTTTCTGGCAGTCTTATAAAATCATATCGTCCCTAGAACTTAGGAAACTGCGCTGCGGCTATGAACCCTGTCAACAACATGACCAAATACAGCTTACGTTCCTGGGTTCTGGTGCTAGCGCTTGCGCCGACGATCTTAGTCGGTATTCTGCTGGGCAGCTACTTTACCATAAATCGCTTCTATGAACTCGAAGATACGCTGATTGAACAGGGCAGCAATATTATCGAACCTTTAGCGATTGCCAGTGAAGTGGGACTCGTAGGCAATGATAGAGAGGCCACCAAACGGCTCCTTGCCGCCGCCCAGCTGAATAAATCCACGCTCGTTAAATCCATCGCTATTTTTGATATTCAAAATCAACTCTTTGTCACATCGCATTATCACAAAGATTTCGAAATCATGCGCTATAAAGAGGCGCTGAGTAATCTGCACAAAACCGAAATTGAGCATGTGGGCGATAGCCTTATCCTTCGAACGCCGATTTTTGCCACCGCCCCTCCGGCGCCGGGCGCGCCCATCAATTTTGATATCCAAACCGATAATGGCGAATTGCTTGGTTATATTTCGGTGATTATCAATAAAGAACGTGCGCTGCTCGAACAACATAGGGCCGCAGTGGCCGCCTTTATTATCGTCTTGATTGGGGTGCAATTAAACCTGTTGTTTACCTTTCGTCTGGTGAAAAACGTAACCCAGCCGATTACCGAAATGGTGCGAGTGGTGGCCAAAATTCGTGAGGGTAAACTCGATGCGAGGCTCGAGGGTAATCTTATCGGTGAGCTGGATTTGCTGAAACGCGGTATTAACGCCATGGCGGGTTCGCTATCGGAATATCACGATGAGATGCAGCAAAATATCGATCAGGCAACCTCGGATCTGCGGGAAACCTTAGAGCAGATTGAGATCCAAAACGTCGAGCTCGACTTAGCCAAAAAACGCGCGCTGGAGGCCAGTCGCATTAAGTCGGAATTCTTGGCGAACATGTCCCACGAGCTGCGCACCCCCTTAAACGGCGTGATCGGGTTTGCCCGTCAACTCGTTAAAACCCCGCTGCACTCGAGCCAAGTCGATTACATTAATACCATCGAGCGCAGCGCCACTAACCTACTGGCGATTATCAACGATATTCTCGACTTCTCGAAACTCGAAGCCGGTAAAATGGTGTTAGAAAAAATGCCATTCGGCTTAAGGGAAACCTTAGGTGAGACAATTACTTTAATCTCGGGCAGCGCGCAGGCGAAAGGGCTGGAATTGGTCGTCGATATTGCGCCAAACGTCCCCGACAACGTTAACGGCGATGCCATGCGCGTTTGCCAAATTATCAATAACTTAGTAGGCAATGCCATCAAGTTTACCGATTCAGGCAGCGTGTTAGTCAAATTAGAATTACAAAACCAGACCGACGAGCAAGTGGTACTGCGCTGTGATGTGATTGATACCGGGATTGGGATTGACGACAGCCAGCAGGACTTCCTCTTTCAAGCCTTTGGTCAAGCGGACTCCTCGATTTCTCGCCGCTTTGGCGGTACAGGGCTTGGTTTGGTCATCACTAAGCGTCTCGTCAACCAGATGGGCGGCCAAATTGGCTTTACCTCGGCGGTGGATAAGGGCTCTAACTTCTGGTTCACTCTGCCATTAGGACTCGGTCAATTCCAAATTGGTGACTCACTGCCCTTTGAAAAGCTTAAAGATAAAACCGTGCTGTTTTATGAGCCCAGAGTGCTCACCCATTCGGTGATTAGTCGTCAATTAAAGCAATGGGATACCAAAGTTACTCACCATCAACACATTCCGAGTTTACAGACGACGCTCTCGACCACTGAGCATCAGTTCGATTATGTGCTATTGAGCTGCCATGGATTTAGCAATCCCAATCAATTAGTCAGCACCTTAAACCAAGCCAAGACTAAGACGGATTGCTTAATAGTGCTGTTCGATTGCCAAGAGCAGGAAGTGCTAAGCCAATTTATTCGCCCCAATGCCGATGTGGTGTTGTCACTGCCGGTGAGCGAGCACCAACTGGCGCGTAATATGCTCTATCCGCCAATGGAATATGACATTTTACCGCCTGCCAGCATCACAGTACCCGCCGCGCGCCAATCACTGACTGTATTGGCGGTGGACGATAACTTTGCCAATTTGAAGCTAATTGATACCCTGCTTAACGAGTTAGTGACGACCGTCATCGCCGTTAACAGCGGTGAAGAAGCCGTCAAACAAGCCAAGAGCCGCACCTTTGACCTTATCTTTATGGATATTCAGATGCCGGGCACCGACGGCATCAGCGCCACTAAGCAAATCCGCCAAGGATCGATGAACCGCAACACGCCCATTATTGCCGTGACCGCCCATGCGATTGCCGAGGAACGTGAACTGATTTTAGGCAGCGGTATGGATGGTTACTTGCCTAAACCCATAGATGAAGCCGCCCTCAAAGCGGAGATAAACCGCTGGATCACTCGGCCCAAGTTCACCCACTTCGATTTACACACCCTCAACTGGGATCTTTGCTTAACCCAAGCAAACCATAAGTCGGATTTAGCCTTAGACATGCTGCGCATGTTATTGGATTCGCTGCCTCAAACCGTCTCGGCCATCGAGACGGCGCTGAGTCAAGATGACCAAGCGACTATGCTCAGCACAATCCATAAGCTCCATGGTGCTAGTTGCTATTGTGGGGTGCCAACGACACAACGATTATGCCAAGAGATTGAATCGGCATTGAAACGTGATGCCCGTGTCGAAGATCTCGAACCGGAAATACTAGAGTTACTTGATGAGCTAACTAAGGTAGAATCGGCGGCAAAACAAGTGCTATCACAGCTATCAGCGGAAATAACAGATGACCAAAAAAACGGGCTTCTTTAAGCGTTTAAAGGCGCTAGAACTACCACAGAAAAAACTCTTTGCCATTGCCCTTTGCCAACGAATGTTACCTAACTATCAATTGTTTTCAGAGGTTTGCGAGTTTGGCGATCCTGCGGTATTAAGCACTGTGCTCGAGCTTCTTTGGCAATCCCAGTACGACAACAAGCTGAAATTCAACATCGATGTGCATTTGCAGCGTTTAGAAGATAACACCCCAGAACCTGCCGACTTTGATAGCTATGGTGTGTACCCGGCGATGGATGCCGTGGTGGCCCTCTCGACATTACTCGGGGCGATTCAAACCAACCTTGAGGAAGATATCACCAATATCAGCAAGTTATCCTCAAGCACAGTGGCGAACTACATTGAAACCATCAGCGATGTGGATTTAACCGATGATGCCTTAGATGACTACGTCTTCGCCCATGAAGTGATGGAAGAAGAGCGCGCGCTGCAAAATACGCTGCTGGAAATCATCGAAGAAAATCCTAAGATCACCGCCGAGTTAGTGAAAGGGTTACGCAAAGAGATTATCGAAGCGGGTGTATCGAATATCGGCATCAGCGTGGCCTAAATAGGAACAGGCTACCTAAGAGATTTGGCTTTTAGGTAGCACCTTATACTGGGGAATACTGCACGAGGGGATAGGACTTAGCTAGGCATCCATTCAGTATGAAAAAACTCGTTTATCAAGGATTTATCTTAACCAATAGCGAAGGCCGCACCGATACCTGGAAACTCACCATCGGTCAGCAAAGCCGTATTGGTTCCTTGTTTGAACTGCGCCGTTTAGTCAATTACTACCTTGAACTGGGTATCGTGCCCGCCACCCGCGCCAGCCTACAAGAGGCGAAGCAAACCCAAAACTCCATGAGTAAAAATCCGCTAAAGCCACGCAAACGCTAACAGGCTTACGCCATCGAAAACAGTTCGGGCGCCTTAGACTGCATAAACTCGATAAACACCCTCACCTTCTGCGGCTGCTGACTCCGCTGGTGATACAGAATCGATATTCTGCGCTGCTCACCAATCCATTCTGGCAAGAGTACTTTTAACTGCCCCTCTTTAATTTGCTGTTTTACAAATAATTCTGGGCCATAGAGTATGCCGCCGTGGTCGAGTGTCGCCTGAATCGCCCCATGTAGATCCGTGAGCGTAAGCTTTGTAGGGCCATTAAAATAAAATGACTCGCCATTAGGGTGCTTTAAGTGCCAATTAAACAGTGGCCATACTTTAATTAACTGGTGGGCTTCAAGATCATCGGGATGGGTTAACTTTGGCGCCGAGGCTAAATATTCCGGCGTAGCAAACAGGCGGTAATCGAGTTCGCCTAAGGTGCTCGACACCCAAGAGGAGTCGGGCTGGGCACCGCCCACAATCGCCACATCGATCCCTTTATCAATTAAATCGACTAACTCATTGCTTTGGGAGATATGTAAGCGGATATCGGGATATAAACGTCCAAACTCGTTCAATGCGCGGATAAAGATGATAGAAATAATCGAAATCGGCGCCGCAATCCGCAATGTCCCTTCGGGCTTATCACTGCCGACACCGCTCAGTTCATCAAATTGGGCAATGACGCTCTGATAACGTTGGAATAACGCTAGGCCTTCTTCGGTTAACCGCAGCTTACGGGTGCTACGCATAAACAATTGCTTATCGAGCTTCTCCTCAAGTTTGGCCAGCTTACGGCTCACGGTGGCGATGGGCATATCGAGCTCTTTAGCCGCTTGGGAAAAACTCCCCGCATTCACTAAATGCACAAACAGATAAATTAACTGCAGCTCGCCGCCTATATCATCAGCCATTTTCAATCCCAATCGTTTATGTGAGTGCCTGCATCCATAACGCGCACTAACTCATTGTGTTTTAAACGTAGAATTATTCACTTCTACGACCATAGCGCAATAGCCTCCAGGGGGAATGCTATGCTATTTTGCCGATAAATTTACTGCGCTAGCGCCGATTATCGTCAATTGGCTGAGAGAATATCCCGAGACTCGTTTACGGGATAAGCAACACAAAAGGATGAGTGAGGGACATGACCATTTTAACCCCTCTGTTTGCCGTCTTCGGGATCATGCTACTGGGCACACTAGTGCAAAAGCTGCGCTTTCTTCCAGTAGAAACAGACCAAGTACTCAATCAATATGTTTATTATATTGCGTTTCCGGCCATCCTTTTGATAGCACTGGCGCAGCAACCCATTGAAGAGATCCTACAATGGGGATTTATCGCCGGGTATAGCGCAGGTATGTTGGTGATTTACCTCGTTTGTATCGGCATTTCCCTGCTGGTGAATCCTAAACAGCCTGCGATAGCCGCCGTGCGCGCCTTAAATGCCACTTTCGGTAATACCGCATTTATCGGTATTCCACTCCTTGTCATCTTATTCCCCCAGCAACAAAGCGCCTTAGTTGCCGCTGCGATTGCCAGTTTATTGTCCGTACTCATGTTTGCCGTGGCCTTGGTCTCATTAGAACTCGCCACCAATAAACAGCGGCAACATCACGCCGCGGTGATCATGCTGCTGGCCGTGGTGAAAAACCCGATTGTGATAGGTTGTTTTATTGGCGTGGCCATTTCGGCATTAGGGATAACCTTACCAGCAGGCTTGGCAATGATGATCCAGCAGATAGGCAATACCTCCAGCCCATGCGCCCTCTTTGCTGTCGGCATGGTACTGGCGAAAGCCATGCGCTATCAAAAAGATAGCAAGGTATTTAGCCTGACAAACTTTATCGAATTGAGCCTTATCAACCTGTTTAAACTTATCCTGCAACCCGCCTTGGTTTACTTCATGTTAAAAGGCGTGGGTGTCACGGGCGACTACCTCGTTATGGGTGTCATTCTTAGTGCCTTGCCCACGGCGGCAAGCGTCTATCTGTTGGCGCAGCGCTATAACACTCAGGCCTCCACCAGTGCTCAAGGGATACTCTTTGGCACTATAGTGACCTTTTTCAGCTTGCCCATTTTGGAACAGCTCGTTAAAACCTATTCATAAACAAATAATTAGGCTTTAGCTTATCGCGATATGTCGAATATTCACCCAAAGCCACTTTACTGTATATAAATTCAGTATATACTGTTTATCAATACAGTGATTTGGTAAGTTTTTCGACAGGAACTCACTATGCTTTGCCAACTCAGCATCAACAATTTCGCTATCGTACGTTTCCTTGAACTGGACTTTCGCCCCGGTATGACCAGCATTACTGGTGAGACTGGCGCGGGAAAATCCATCGCTATTGACGCGCTAGGATTATGCTTAGGAAACCGTGCCGATGCCAGCAGTGTTCGCCCTGGCGCGAGCAAAACCGAAGTCAGTGCCCGATTTTCGCTCGAGGATGTACCTCTGGCAAAACGCTGGCTTGAAGATAACGATCTCGAACTCGATGATGAGTGTATTCTGCGTCGAACCATTGGCAGTGACGGCCGCTCACGCGCCTATATCAATGGCAATCCCGTCCCTTTGACTCAGTTAAAATTACTGGGGCAATTGCTTGTGGGGATCCATGGCCAGCACGCCCACCACGCAATGTTAAAGAGTGAACATCAGCTCACCTTACTCGATAGCTACGCCAATCACAGACTACTAATAGACACAGTCGCGGCAAGCTATCAGCGCTGTAAACAAATTGAAGCCGAACTCAAACAATTAGAAGCCTCCCAGCAGGAACGTATCGCCCGTAAACAGCTGGTGCAATATCAAGTTGAAGAGTTAGATGAGTTTGATCTCAAGGTCGGTGAATTTGAAGAGATTGAACAGGAACACAAACGCCTGGCAAATGGCACCGAATTAGTCGATAGCTGCCAAGCCAGCCTGTTTTTACTCACGGATGGTGAAGAGAGCAATATCGAATCGCTGCTGAATAAAGCCGTCGGCCTTGCCGAAAATCTGCAAAGTTATGACCCCGCATTAACCAATGTCAGCACTATGCTGAACGAAGCGCTTATTCAAGTGCAAGAGAGCGCCGGCGAATTGCAGCACTACCTGAGTAAACTTGAGCTCGATCCCGCGCATTTTGCCTATTTAGAGGAAAGGCTCTCTAAAGCCATGCAATTGGCCCGTAAGCACCATGTTAGCCCTGACAAATTAGCCGAGCATCATCTCGCCCTCAGGGCCGAACTCACAACCCTCGATGATGATGAAAATAAGCTAGAAGATATCCAACGCCAGGTGGAAGCCAGTAAAGTGGCCTACCTCGCTAACGCGCAAAAGCTAAGTCAAAGCCGCGCCCGTTATGCGAAAGAGCTGGACAAGTTGGTGACTCAATCCATCCATGAGCTCAACATGCCCAAGGGTAAGTTCACCATTGAAGTGAATTTCAATCCAGAAATCATGTCGATGAACGGCAGCGATAATATAGAGTTTATGGTTACCACCAACCCAGGCCAGCCATTACAACCTATATCAAGGGTTGCCTCAGGCGGCGAATTGTCACGTATTGGCTTAGGTATCCAAGTCATCACCGCAAAAAAGGTTGCCACACCTACACTCATTTTCGACGAGGTGGATGTTGGGATCTCAGGCCCCACCGCTGCCGTGGTTGGACGTATGCTACGTAGCCTTGGCGAATCAACCCAAGTACTGTGTGTGACCCACTTGCCGCAAGTTGCCGGTAATGGCCATCAACATATGTTTGTGAATAAATTCAACAAGGCTGGAAGCACTGAAACCACTATGATGCCTTTAGATAGGGAGCAACGTATCCAAGAGCTCGCCAGATTACTCGGCGGCGATACGATTACTACCAACACCTTAGCCAATGCGCGGGAGTTATTGCAGTAGAGAGCTATTGCACTGGGTAATTATTACAGTAGCCACTCACGCTACCCCGCTGTAAATAAAGGCGTACACAGATTAAAGGCTCCAAGGGAGCCTTTAATCTTATTTGCAAGGGATAAACCTAAGCAGAGGCATTCACAATATTAGATATTTTAAGACGTTAGAATATTGATATCCCCAGATACTGACTATCGGAATGCAAAATAACCGATAACTGTAACAATCGCCCTCCGTGAAGGATGAATGAATAATTTTTTATATTAATCACCATATTTATAAAAATAATCAATAGCCCTTTCATCATTTTCAATAACCTAATGAAGTTTAAATATTAATTTCAGTTAGATTATTATTGGCTAGATTGCAAATTTGATAGTGATATTTAATATTATCGAATAACGGCAGCTCTCCTAGACTTAATTACCTCTCTGGTCAATAGGAGTTGATCATGCCTTTCCAGCACATTCTCGCAGCAGTAGATGATTCAGTTCCGCCCAATGCCGTACTCAAAAAGTCCGTTGTCTTGGCTAGAAAATGCCATGCGTCCTTAACCGTTCTCAAGGTAAAACGTACCCACAATTTTAATCTCAACCTTTTATTTCATAGAGATAAATCTAAGCAGATGCCAGATGAAAGACGAAAGCCCATCTTGGCTTATCCAGATAAACAATATCCAATCCACATAAAAGAATGCCTATCCCACTCAATACACAATGCTATCGTCAACGAATGTAATCAGTTTGACTATGATCTCATCATAGTCAGTCACAAATTCTATCCACCTTTCTTCAATGAATTTTTAATTGCAGATGAATGGCAATTGCTACGATTACCCCATATTCCAGTGATGTTTGTGGATCTTGAGGATTGGCATGAGAACGGCCATGTTCTCACCGCATTGGAACTCGACAATGAAAATATGACTCACCTCGAGTTTAATGAAACCCTAATAGAAGAAAGTAAGCGGATAGCGAGCTTGCTCTCAAACGATTTGCATTTAATTAATAGCTACTTACCCGATCCCTTTTACATGAGCTTTAATCATCAGCCACAAGAACCCGTTTCAGAGCGGGAAAAATATAAAGCGAAGCTCACCACAGTGGCACGGCAGCACAATCTCAATACCCGCAACCTACACGTAGAAGAAGGCTTGCCCGAAGATACGATTTCCAATGAGGCCCGTAGGCTCAACGTCAATATGCTGGTGATGGGCAGTGCCGAACGCAAAGGCGTGTTGAGCGCATTCAAAGGTAATGCGGCGCGAAATATCATCAACAAGCTGCAAACCGATCTCTTTATTGTCAAACCGCGGCATCAGCACTAATCACTCAGCTCTCAACAATCTCGCAAATAAAAACAGCCTTTAGAATTCACTAAAGGCTGCTTGATTATCACAAATCGGTTTCGTTAATGGATAAAAGCCGCGATGGCCTGCACACCAATAAGCGCGAAAATGCCCGCTAATACATCGTCGATCATAATCCCAAAGCCACCTTCGACCTTGGCATCGAGCCAACGGATTGGCCAAGGTTTGATGATGTCAAAGAGACGAAATAGCACAAAACCAACGACTAACCAGAGCACTCCAGCAGGCGCGGCAATCATAGTGATTAATAGGCCAGCGACTTCATCCCAAACGATTGCACCATGATCATGTACGCCCATATCCTTAGCAGCTTTATCGCAGATATAAATCCCTGCGAGTACGCATACTAAGGTCACAGCTAAGTACCAACTCAAGGGCAATTGCGCCAATAACAAATAGAGCGGCACGGCCGCCAAGGTGCCAAAGGTACCGGGCGCCTTAGCCGCTAAACCACTGCCAAAGCCTAATGCTAAAAAATGGACTGGATTTTTAAGAGACAGGCGCGACAGCGCCTGATCTTGGGATAACAACTTCATTAAAAGTGCTCAAAACCATGATATGGCGGCGTAAACGGCTCACCATTGAGTTGCAACTTAAGTTTACTGCCCGCACAGATTTGTCCAACCCGCACAAACTTAGTCCCCGCGTGGCTCAGTGCTGTTTCTAACGCACCTTTTTGCGCCTCAGGCACGGTAAAGAGCAGCTCATAATCCTCGCCCCCCGTTAGCGCATAACCTAAGGCATGCTCTTCGCTCACGGTATCCTGCATGGCACGGGACAACGGAATCGACCCCACATCCACAACCGCACCTACCTGCGATGCTTTGAGGATATGGCCAATGTCCGAGATAAAACCGTCAGATAAGTCGATAGCGCTGGATGCTAAAGACCGTAACGACTGACCCGCTAACACTCGAGGTGTTGGACGATAATGGCGATTGATTAAGAACTCTTTATGCTCCGCACGCGCATGCTGCACGCCACGGATCAAATCCAGCCCTAATGCTGAATCGCCTAGCGTACCGGTCACATAAATCCAGTCACCTGCTTTTGCACCGTGACGCGTCAATGCCTTACCCTGCGGCACTTGTCCATGCACGGTAATGTTAATGGCTCTAGGGCCACGGGTAGTATCGCCGCCAATGAGGGCAATACCATAGTATTCAGCCGCTTCGAAGAGTCCCTCACTAAACCCACTCAGCCAGGCTTCGTTAACCTCTGGTAAGGTAAGCGCAAGCGTCATCCACGCAGGCTCTGCCCCCATAGCGGCTAAATCCGACAGATTCACGGCTAAGGCTTTGTAACCTAAGGCTTGAGTGGGAATATCGGGGAAGAAGTGAACGTTTTCGACTAAGGTATCGCAGGAGATGGCGATCGACTTGTTTTCGGCGGGCTGCACTAAGGCGCAATCGTCGCCAATACTCAGTTTTACATCACGGCGCGTGGGGCCGCGGTGATTGAAATAACATTCAATAAGTTGGAATTCTTTCACTGTACAGTTTGGCGCGACTCACATCGGCCACCTTTGTTAGCAATGAAAAACGGTATCCTAAGATACCGTTTGTCCTTATTACTTACGTGCAACCAGTTTGTCGAGTAATCCATTAACAAACTTATGGCTTTCATCCGCACCGAAAGCTTTAGCCAGTTCAATCGCCTCGTTAATCGCGACTTTGAACGGCACATCTTTACGGAAAGTCAGCTCATAGGCCGCTAAGCGAACTATGGCTTTCTCCACTGGCGACACCTCATCAATGGGGCGGTCTAAGTGTGGAATGAACAACTCATCCAGTTGGGTTTTCTTAGTTGCTACGCCTGCAAATAGCTCACGAAAATAAGCTACATCAACACCGTCGAGGCTCTGTTCAGTTAAAAACTCGTGCTCGACATCGGCAATATTATTCCCGCTTAGTTGCCATGAATAAATGGCTTGTACGGCTAAACGGCGGGCCTTGCGGCGCTCAGAAGGCTTCATTATTTTTCCTACTATTACAACTGTTGTTCTAGCTGTTGCAGAACATTGACCATTTCAAGCAAGCTTAGTGCAGCTTCGCCGCCCTTGTTACCTGCTTTAGTACCTGAACGCTCAATGGCTTGTTCAATGGTATCTGTCGTCAATACACCGAAGGCAACGGGCAGATCGAACTCTAATGCGATTTGAGCTAGACCTTTGTTACATTCACCTGCAACAAAATCAAAATGAGGGGTACCACCACGGATCACAGCACCAAGTGCGATGATACCGTCAAACTTACCACTTGCGGCAACACGACGTGCAGCCAGCGGTAACTCAACCGCACCAGGTACACGGACGACAGTGATGTTTTCATCACTGACTTGGCCAAAACGTTTCAGCGTGTCAAGTGCACCTTCAAGCAGGCTCTCAACTAAAAAGCTGTTAAAACGCGAAATTACAATCGCAACTTTGGCATTCTTCGCTTCGATATTACCTTGAACTACGTTCATTTTCTTACCTAATTTAGCTAAAGCACCCGGCTTGGGCGAAAAGTGGCGACATGATACCACAGTCAATCGCCCACAGCCCTATGCAAATTATACAAATGATTAATTTTACCTTAGTGCAACATCTAACAAGCTCAGCCTGTTACTCCGCCACGTATTCAGTCACTTCAAGACCAAAGCCCGAGAGCGAGTGATAACGCTTAGGCGAGCTCAAGAGGCGCATTTTGGTCACCCCAAGGCTGGCAAGGATTTGCGAGCCCACACCCACGCGGCGTGAAGTACCTTGCCATTTTGCAGAGGCTGGTGCTTGACCTTGATCTTCTGCCTCAAAGGCTTTGACTTTAGAAAGGATTTCACAGGGATGCTCTTGATTGCCCAGCAACACCAACACACCACCTTCGGCAGAAATACGCTCCATGGCTTTTTCAAGCGGCCAGCTACGCTGCTGATCGCGCTCTGAGTGGAGTAAATCGTTGAAGGTATTTTGTAAGTGTACGCGTACTAAACAATCTGGCTTCACCTCGCCCTTCACTAAGGCAAAGTGCAGTTGATTGTCGATAGTGTCCCTAAAGGTCACCATGTCGAACTCGCCAAAGCGGGTCGGCAGTTTACATTTGGCTTCGCGCACGACAGTGGTTTCTTTGGTATTGCGGTATTCGATAAGCGCCGCAATAGTGCCGATTTTAATCCCATGTAATTCAGAGAAAATCTCTAAATCAGGGCGACGGGCCATAGTGCCGTCTTCATTGAGGATCTCAACTATCACGCCCGATGGCTCAAGCCCTGCTAAACGGGCTAAATCACAACCCGCTTCCGTGTGACCTGCGCGGGTTAACACGCCGCCGTCCTGCGCCATTAATGGGAAGATATGGCCAGGCTGCACTAAATCCGATGCTTTGGCATCTTTAGCCACGGCTGCTTTTACCGTTACAGCGCGATCGTGGGCCGAAATCCCAGTGGTTACGCCTTCTGCCGCTTCAATCGATACTGTAAAGTTAGTCGAGAACTGCGCATTGTTATTAGTCACCATCAAGGGCAGATTTAACTGCTGGCAACGTGCTTTAGTCATCGTTTGGCAGATGAGTCCACGACCGTATTTCGCCATAAAGTTAATCGCTTCAGGCGTGACCAGCTCGGCCGCCATAATCAGATCGCCTTCGTTTTCTCTGTCTTCGTCATCCATCAAAATAACCATTTTGCCTTGACGAATATCCTCGATGATCTCTTCTATACTGTGCAGCGCCATTGTAGGACCTTTATGATTTTACTGTTGTTATGAAATTCTATACCTAAGTGAGCTAAGTGCCAGTGCCCTAACGCACAAAGCCAGCACGGGCTAACATTTCCATGGTCACCCCACCGCCTTGGGTTTCTTTAGTATCAAAGCGCATTAAACGCTCTAAATAGCGGGCGATTAAATCCACTTCAATATTCACCTTATCGCCGGCTTTCAAATCCACCAAGGTGGTTTCACCCGCAGTATGGGGCACTATGGTTAATCGGAAACGGTGTCCATCGACTTCGTTTACCGTCAGGCTCACGCCATCGATGGTGATAGAACCTTTATGGGCAATATAGCGAGCCAGCTCCGCAGGCGCCGCTAACCAAAATTCGATTGCTTGACCGCGAGCAAGACGCTGCTCTACGGTGGCAATGCCATCCACATGGCCGCTGACCATATGCCCGCCGAGGCGAGTTGTCGGGGTGACGGCTTTTTCAAGATTAACCTTAGTGCCGACTTTATAGTTAGCAAAGCCTGTGAGACTGACAGTTTCAGCCGACACATCCGCCACATAGCCATCGGCTAATTGCTGAACCACAGTCAAACACACCCCATTGGTGGCGATACTGTCGCCTAAACGCACATCGCTTAAATCAAGTTTGCCACTGGCGACCGTCAAACGAATATCATCGCCTTTACGTTCAAGCTTTCGCAGCGTGCCAACGGCCTCAATAATCCCAGTAAACATGGTTAACTCACTTATTCGCTAAAGATGGATTGGACGTGAGCCTCAAGGTGAAACGCGTATCCGCGCCCACTTTACGCTCATCGACCAGTTTGAGGGTCGGAATATCGGCCATCATTTGATAATCGGGTAATTCGAGTAGATTACGCCCTTGTGCGCCAAGGATTTTCATCGCTTGATACAGCACTAACTCATCGGCTAATCCCGCACCGATAAAGGCGCCAGCTAAGGTCGCGCCCGCTTCGATAAGCACCTGATTACAGTTTTTGCCTAAATAGCTTAAGAGTGCGGGCAGCGAGATTCGACCATCAATCGCCGGTAATTGAAGACAAGTCACATGGGCAGGCAACTGCGCCACAAAGGCTGGCGAGTAAGGCTCAGTTGAGACTAATAACATCGGCGATTCAATCGCAAGCAAGGCTGCCGTAATCGGCATCCGGCAGCGACTGTCTAAAATCACCCGCAGCGGCTGTAAAATCTGCGCTTCACTCAATTGTGAGCTAAGACTGCCAAGCTCTGAGTAACGCACATTGAGCGAAGGGTCATCGGCTAGTACGGTTTCAATCCCTGTCACTAGCGCGCAGGCGCGTAAACGTAAACGCTGCACATCGCGGCGAGCTTCGGGGCCTGTGATCCATTTAGATACCCCGTTTGATAAGGCGGTTTTACCATCGAGGCTCGCGGCAAGCTTTACCGTCACCCAAGGTAGACCCGACTCCATGCGCTTCATAAAACCAAGATTTAAAGCGTAAGCTTCGTCGCGGTGCAAGCCAACATCCACTTCAATGCCCGCATCGCGCAGCATTTGAATACCGCGGCCACCGACCTGCGGATTGGGATCTTCAACCGCCACCACGACTCGTTTTACACCAATATTGATCAGCGCCAAGGCGCACGGCGGTGTGCGGCCATAATGGCTACAAGGTTCTAAGGTGACATAGGCGGTCGCGCCGTGGGCAAGCTCGCCAGCCATCCGCAGTGCATGCACCTCGGCGTGGGGCTCGCCAGCTTTTTGATGGTAACCTTCACCGACAATCTGATTATCTTTTACGATAACGCAGCCCACACTAGGATTGGGGCGAGTGGTATAAAATCCTTTACGAGCCAGTTGTATGGCTCGGCTCATCATCTGGTTATCGAGTTCTGACCAATTCATATAAACCCTATGAAATCTTGAGGAAGCGTGCCCGAATGCGGCGCATAACGAGGCGCTAACCTAAGCACTAACTTAAGATAACCCACATTACTTTTGCAGTTTCGCAATCGCCTCACCAAATTCGGAGACGTCTTCAAAGGCACGATAAACCGAGGCAAAACGAATATAGGCAACCTTATCTAGGCTCATTAACTGTTCCATCATCAAGTTACCTATCATCTCGGATGGCACTTCACGCTCGCCAGTAGCCCGCAGCGTTGACTTGATTTTACTTAAGGCCTGCTCGATTTCATCCATAGACACGGGGCGCTTTTCGACCGCGCGTAACATACCAGCTTGCAGCTTTTCTTCATCGAAGGGTTGGCGCGTGCCATCGCGTTTAATCACCCGTGGCATGACTAATTCAGCCCCTTCGAAGGTAGTAAATCTTTCGTGGCATTCGGTGCATTCTCGGCGACGACGCACTTGATGGCCTTCCGCCACTAATCGGGAATCGATCACTTTAGTATCTGTCGCGCTGCAAAATGGACAATGCATTGAGCCTCCTGCCGTGAATGGAATAAAGCCTGTGGCTTTCGCTGTTTCTCGCTTAAACCGAGCGGGTTTAAGTCTACGATTTTAGCAATAAAAATGGCCGCTTAATGCGGCCATGGGATTTTATCCTATTTATCGGCTGAGGTTAACCACCTAAGAGTGACACCCTAAGCAGTTGTGAACTCAGCCTTCATATTCAGATAAATTAACGAATTAACCGTAAACAGGGAAACGGGCGCACAGTGCCAATACTTGGCCTTTTACGCGCTCGATAACCGCAGGGTTGTGGGCATCGTCGAGGATGTCACAGATCCAACCGGTTAACTCTTTCGCTTCAGCTTCTTTAAAGCCACGGCGAGTGATCGCAGGCGTACCGATACGCACACCAGAGGTCACGAATGGAGAACGTGGGTCATTTGGCACAGAGTTTTTGTTTACTGTGATGTTCGCGCTACCTAAAGCGGCATCGGCTTCTTTACCCGTCAGGTCGCGACCGATTAAGTCCACCAGCATTAAGTGGTTGTCAGTACCGCCAGAAACGATCTTGTAACCGCGCTCTAAGAACACTTCAACCATGGCTTTAGCGTTCTTAACCACTTGTTGTTGGTAAGCTTTGAACTCTGGCTCTAAAGCTTCTTTGAAGGCTACCGCTTTACCCGCGATAACGTGCATCAAAGGACCGCCTTGACCGCCTGGGAATACCGCAGAGTTCAGCTTTTTGTATAGCTCTTCATCATCGGCAGCAGACAGAATGATACCGCCACGAGGACCGGCTAAGGTCTTGTGAGTAGTAGAGGTCACAACGTGCGCATGTGGCACTGGGTTTGGATACACACCAGCGGCGATAAGACCCGCAACGTGCGCCATGTCGACAAACAGGTAAGCACCGATTTTGTCTGCGATTTCGCGCATTCTTGCCCAGTCAACGATGCCTGAGTAAGCAGAGAAACCACCGATCATCATCTTAGGCTTATGTTCAACCGCCAGACGTTCCATTTCGTCATAGTCGATCTTACCTGATTCATCGATGCCGTAAGGAATGATGTTGTACAGTCTACCGGAGAAGTTTACTGGCGAACCGTGGGTCAAGTGACCACCGTGAGCGAGGTTCATACCTAAAACGGTATCGCCTGGTTTTAACAATGCCATGTAAACGGCGCTGTTTGCTTGAGAACCTGAGTGAGGTTGCACGTTTGCGTAAGTCGCACCAAACAGTTGTTTTGCACGCTCAATCGCTAAGGTTTCAACTACGTCCACATACTCACAACCACCGTAGTAACGCTTGCCTGGGTAACCTTCGGCGTACTTGTTGGTTAATTGTGAACCTTGCGCTTGCATCACGCGTGGACTGGTGTAGTTTTCAGAAGCAATCAGCTCAATATGCTCTTCTTGACGCAGAGTTTCGTTCTGAATTGCGTTGAACAGTTCCGGATCATAATCTGCGATATTCATATCTTTTTTCAGCATTGCTTACTCCAGCTGCCAATTCTTGTAGGTAGGGTTGCGCGGTATTCTACTCGTAACTAGCCGACAATCCCAGTCTCTGAAACATGAAAATCCTACAGTTTTACCTTGAACTCGCCTCAATGCCGAGTTGAGTTCGGCGCGCAATCGAGTAGAATTAGCCGCATCATTAGTCACTTATAGATGCAGAAAAATGGCTCAGTTTGTTTACAGCATGCTGCGGGTGGGCAAGGTTGTTCCTCCTAAGAAGCAGATCCTTAAAGACATTTCCTTAAGCTTTTTCCCCGGCGCTAAGATCGGTGTGTTAGGTCTTAACGGTTCAGGTAAATCCACCCTACTGCGCATCATGGCCGGTATCGATACCGAAATTGAGGGTGAAGCGCGCCCGATGCCCGGTCTGAAGATTGGTTATCTGCCGCAAGAACCGAAACTCGATCCGACGCAAACCGTGCGTGAAGCGATTGAAGAAGCGGTTTCTGAAGCCAAAAATGCCCTCAAACGCTTAGACGAAGTCTATGCGGCTTACGCCGATCCCGATGCGGACTTCGACGCGCTTGCCAAAGAACAAGGTGAACTCGAAGCCATCATTCAGGCACAGGACGCCCACAATCTAGACAACATCCTCGAGCGTGCGGCGAATGCGCTGCGTCTGCCAGATTGGGATGAGAAGATTGAAGTCTTATCGGGTGGTGAGCGTCGCCGTGTGGCGATTTGTCGTCTGCTGCTGGAAAAACCAGAGATGCTGCTGCTCGACGAACCCACCAACCACTTGGACGCCGAATCAGTCGCTTGGCTCGAGCACTTCCTGCAGGAATACTCGGGCACTGTTGTGGCCATTACCCACGACCGTTACTTCCTCGACAATGCTGCTGGCTGGATTTTAGAACTTGACCGTGGTGAGGGTATCCCATGGGAAGGCAACTACTCTTCATGGCTTGAGCAAAAAGATGCTCGCTTGAAGCAGGAATCTGCCGCAGAAAGCGCGCGTCAAAAGACCATCGCGAAAGAATTAGAATGGGTTCGCCAAGGCGCGAAAGGCCGTCAGTCTAAGGGCAAAGCCCGTATGGCGCGCTTCGAAGAGCTGAACACCACTGATTATCAAAAACGTAACGAAACCAACGAGCTGTTTATTCCGCCCGGACCGCGTTTAGGTGACAAAGTCATCGAAGTGAAGAACTTAACCAAATCCTACGGTGACCGCGTTCTGATCGATAACTTGTCGTTCTCCATTCCTAAGGGCGCGATCGTCGGTATTATCGGTGCCAACGGTGCAGGTAAATCGACCTTGTTCCGCATGCTGTCTGGCAGCGAGCAGCCTGATAGCGGCACCATCGAGCTGGGTGAAACCGTGCAACTGGCGTCGGTTGAACAGTTCCGCGATTCAATGAATGACAAGAACACCATTTGGCAAGAAATTTCCGGTGGTCAAGACATCATGCGTATCAACAACATGGAAATCCCAAGCCGCGCCTATGTGGGCCGCTTCAACTTCCGTGGTGCGGATCAGCAAAAAGTGATCGGCACGCTGTCGGGCGGTGAGCGCAACCGTGTTCACTTAGCTAAACTGCTGCAGGCTGGCGGTAACGTACTGCTCCTCGACGAACCTACCAACGACTTAGACGTTGAAACCCTGCGCGCACTGGAAGAAGCGATTCTCGAATTCCCAGGTTGCGCTATGGTGATCTCGCACGACCGTTGGTTCTTAGACCGTATCGCGACCCATATTCTGGACTACCGCGACGAAGGACAAGTGAACTTCTACGAAGGTAACTACACCGAATACTCGGCGTGGTTGAAGAACACCTATGGTGCCGATGTGGTTGAGCCACACCGCTTAAAATACAAGCGTATGACTAAGTAAGCGCGATGCATTTATCGGTACATAAAAAGCCCCGCAATTGCGGGGCTTTTCTTTTATGCACAAAAGGTTATGCCGACTAATCTTGTTCCTGAATCGCTTTCACATCACCATCGCGGTCAATCACATCGACCTGAAAGTAACGTACGCGCACGGTCGCCGGTTTTACTTGTCCCGTCTGCGTCAACTCACTCTCCAGTAGTCGCACAAAGCTGGCATCTGGTTTTTTAATGCCACCAACGGTGACCCGCACTATCCATTGACTCGCCTCTTCCTCAATGCCGACTTTAATCAACCTCATATTGGGGAACTTGAGTAGCTGCTCACTCACAATGCGAGTCACTTTGCTCTCATAAAGTTGTCTTGCCACCACATTATGCAGATTCACGCTGAGGGCAATAATCAAAATAACCAGCAGAATCAATGTAATGAAGTTACGTTTCAGCAACTCCCACAGCGAGCTTTTTTGCCAAAAATAAAATCCGTGGAAACCGTTCAACCACAGCACCACGGAGGACACAAATTGGATGGCGACTATGTTGGTAAACGTCAGTAAGAAGGCGCCTCGGGCGAGTTCAAAATTGCCATGGCCGAGCAATATCGCCGAGGCACACAGGGGCGGCACTAATGCAGTAGCAATCGCCACCCCCACAAAGGAAGTACTTAACCGCGGCGAAATGGTCGCATAGGCGCCAGCCGCACCACCCGCAAACGCGACCATCAAATCGAGAAAGTTAGGCGCCGTTCTTGCCATGATCTCCGGCGTGATAGGAATATCGGAATGCAGAAAGCCAATTAAAAAGGCGGTGAAATAAACCAGAATACTCCCCACAATTAAACTCTTAATGGCATGGCGAACCAGCAGCTTTTCCCCTTCGACCAGTCCTAATGCCAAGCCTAAAATGGGGGAAAATAGCATAGCGACAATCATGGCACCAATGACCACGGCGGCGCTGTTGGCCAAGAGTCCGTAGCTGGCGATGATGGCCGCTAGGGTGTTCATCGCCAAAAAGGGCACATCAAGCTGGGCATTGACGCGAATATTCGCGCGGGTAATTTCTTTGTGATCTTTAATATCTTCGCTCATATCGTCTGCTCAGCAAGGGAGGATGGGACCTAAGTTGCACATTTAAAACAAAAATATCCCAATCAATATAGCTGAACAGAAAATAGCCGCAATGGGGTTTAAGTGTCTGGCGCAAAATATAAATCGAAGGAAGGAGCCAAGGCTAAATATCTGCTCCGCAACGACTTAAGCTTGGGACAGAGTCGAATGAACAATGCAACCCAGTCACCGCTATCTCATAGAGATGCAACCACTGCTAGCAATTCGCGCATTCAAGATCACGCCCTTAAATTGCCCCATTAAAATGCTGCACTAGCATATCCATCATCACCCTTAATGCGGGCTGCATATGTTTGCGGGATTGATACACCCCGTACACGCCTAGGGATTGAGGTTTAAATTCCCGCAGCAATGGCACTAATGCCCCCGAATCGAGGTGCGGTTTTGCCGCCCACAGGGGCTGCATGGCAATTCCCTCTCCCGCCAAGGTGGCGTTTAACACCACCATAGAGTCATTGGCACTTAGGTTGCCCTTCACCGGAATATTGAATATCTGCCCGACTTCCTGCGTTGGCGTTGCCTTCGCGGCGATAGGCGTTTGAATGAATCGCCACATCACATCGCCAAAGTAGGAATAGGTTAGGCAGTTATGCCGAGTTAAATCCTCGGGATGCGTGATGGCCGAATGGCTGGCAAGATAACTCGGTGCCGCGCACACCACAGACTCACACTCGCCTAAACGTCTGGCGATAAGCGTAGGGTCGAGTTCGTTGGTGATTCGAATGGCAAGATCGATTCGTTCAGCCACTAAATCAACGGTTTGACTCGTCACATGAAAGTTCACACTCGCCTGCGGGTATTGGGCTAAATAAGGACGCACAACGCTGGGGAGGAGTAAATGCGCCATAAATTGCGAGCAGCTGATCCGCAGTAGCCCTCGGGGCTGGGCACTCTGAGCATGACTGACTGCGGGGACTTCCTGCGCCAACTCAAGCAAACGCTGACAATAATCGAGCACTTGTTCACCCGCATCGGTCAGGCTCAAACGTCTTGTAGAGCGGTGCAATAAACGGGCGCCTGACCATTCTTCCATCTCTGCCAAATAACGGGTCACCATGGAGCGCGACATATCTAACGCCTCGGCGGCGCCAATCATGCTCCCCCGTTCAACAATAGTCACAAACACCTTTGCCGCTTCGAGTCTATCCATGGTTTATTCCCCTTGTTGATTAGCTTGCACTAGATTCTCGGCTTTCAACGCCAATTCATCCGAATTATGCAACAAATAAGCGCAGTTTTCCGTGTTTATCTAACGTTTTTTGCAACCTAAACTAAGCTCACTTTTGCAGCAGTGCAAATCACCGAATGCCTATTTGAATGAATAAGTGAGAACTGAAATGACACTATTGAATAACCTAAGCTTAGCCAGCTTCAAACCCCAATTCGCCGCTGCAATGCTTGTGGCAGGAATGGCTACGGCGCAGGCCGCACCTTTGCAAGTGAGCCATTTTAATCCGGGTGAAAACAGCATCTTTGCCGTATCCTCCAGCTTTATCAGTGGCGAGCATGAAATGATGTTAGTCGATGCTCAGTTCCAAAAAAATGATGCCCAGACCTTAGTGGATACCATTAAGGCCAGCGGAAAAAAACTCACCTTGGTTTATATCAGCCACAGCGATCCAGACTTTTACTTTGGTTTGGATGTGATTAAGCAAAACTTCCCCGAGGTAGAAATCGTCGCAACCCAAACCACGGTCGATGATATTAAAGCCTCGATGGAAGGCAAACTCGCCTACTGGGGACCGATTTTAAAGGACAATGCGCCGAGCCAATTAGTGCTGCCAAAGGTGGTGACAACCAATAGCTTTAGTATCGATGGTGAACAAGTGCTGATTGAAGGTCTAGAGGATGCTCACCCTAAGCATACCTTCCTATGGGTACCTTCGGCTAAGACCATCACTGGTGGAGTTGAAGTATTTGATAATACCCATGTTTGGATAGCTGATACCCAAAGTATCGAGTCTCGCCAGGCTTGGTTAGCCCATTTGGATAAAATGAGCGCCCTCTCCCCCGAAACAGTGATCCCTGGCCATTATCTTGGCAAGGCAAGATTTGATCAGCGCGCGATTAGCTTTACCCGCAACTATATTCATGCCTTTGAAAATGCGGCAAAAACAGCAAAAAATTCTACGGACTTAATCGCCAAGATGCTCGCACTCTACCCACAAATCCCCAGCGATGTGGGCCTTGAGATCAGCGCCAAAGTGATTATGGGTGAAATGCGCTGGCCCATGTAAGCGCATCGGGGCACGGTATTCCCAGCCCCATTCACTCTGATGTAAGCCTAGGTTTGCACTCAAGCAAAAGCCAACGCTCAGTACGGCTAAGTCCAGTTCAGCCCGTTTTATAGGAAGTCCCCATGAATACCAATGAAAATCCACAGGCCGTTTTACACGCCATTATCGACCCTCTGTGCGGTTGGTGTTATGCCGCCGCACCGCTGTTTGATGCCGCAGCCGCTGCCGGATTTACCATCAAACTCCACGCAGGCGGCATGCTCACAGGGCCAAGACGCAAACAGATTGATAATCAATGGCGCGACTATGTCATGCCCCATGATCAACGTATTGCCGCACTAACCGGACAAGTCTTTGGTGAAAACTACTACGAAGGCCTATTGCGTGACACGAGTATCCTATTGGATTCGGCGCTGCCCATCAGGGCGTTACTCGCAGTGACTGCCTTAGGTGGCAATGATTTAGCATACTTGCATGCGATGCAGCTCGGCCATTATCGTGATGGCAAGTGCGCAAGCGATGAAAATAACCTGCATCTTTTAGCGGAAAAATTGGGCATAGATGGCGCCGCCTTTGCCCGAGAATACGCCGAAAATGAAGAAGCCCTTTATCAACATATCGTCGCTTCACGAGCATTAATGAATCAGCTCGGCGCTCAAGGGTTTCCCTCCGTGGCGCTAGAGACCAGTGAAGGTCACTTAAAGCTTCTCAATCACAGCCGCTTTTACGGTCAACCCTCGAAGTGGCTTGAATATCTGAATGAGCAGCTATCCTAATCGGCAGCTTTCTTATCAAGTTGGTGTTTAAAAGCATACGCCTTAGGAAGTTTACTACCTAAGGCGTAATATTTTAGTCCTGAGCACAAAGCGATTTTCTAGGTTTTTTAAAGACTTAGAAAACCGGTCAACCTTGATTTTCAGGAGCAAGCTCGGCCTGCTTGGCCTCTTCGAGGGTAAAACTCTCCGTCTTTTTCACGCATTCCAGCACCGTCTTAACATAGAGTGCTATCGGCTTATCCTGTGGTAAACGGGGTAATTTTGTTCCGGGTAAAGACTGTTGATACTGCTCGGCTTTAGATTCAAACCAGGAGAAACGCATCAACTTAACTCCTTGATTCGTTTCTAAATAACATTTGTAATCCTGTCGTTTCTCTTTTTCTGCCGCCATCGCAGGCCATTGAAGACCCCATAACAACAAGCAAAAGGCACCATATTTCATCATTAAGCTATCACTCATCTTGATTTATTTAGGCTTTGCATCATTGATCTACGTAGTAGTAAATCTTACGAGCCTTTGGCCAACTGCCTATACACTTAGGATTACCACTCTCGCAGGTCGCCTCCTCAGGCACTGCCTTACCAATCCCAATCAAAAACATATCCTGCGTAGGAGCTTTAGCATTCGGAGCATCGGGCTGTGTATTGGGGTCATCGGGCTGTGCAACCGGGGGAATGACCAATTGTGGCGTATCCAAAACCAGTTCACCGGCATATAAGAAATCGGTTCTGTAACCATTTGTTCCCTTCTGTAAATTTCTCTTATGAAGAAATCCCCTACCCGAACTTAAACATTGGTCCTCCGAAGCATCACTGCCAGGCGCAAAGCTAGTAAACTGGACAGCACCGCCAACAATAATTGCAGACGAAAGGCTCTTTTGACCTTTCAGAGGGAACTGATAGTACCAACCCCGTTTTTTGCCAAAGGCGATTTCACTAGCTTGGTTGCTTGGCGCCGCCGTAGTCACATCGTATAAATCACTTAAGGTTAAGGCACTCGGCACTGGCTTTTGATTAGACTTACCTTGGAATGATTGGGTCACAACATTCCTATCTTGCAAGGCAAAAAACATATCCGAACGGGACACATCGTTAGGTTTTGCCCTGTGACCGCTGCCCACCACTACGGCATCGTAGGGAATATTCTGCTTCGTCACTGTCTTGGTCGATTTTCCGTTGACCACCTGAGTCAACTCGAAGGTATTGGTGATAATGGTCTGCGCGACCGTGGGGCCGGAGAAGAATCGTCTGTCACTTGCCACCGAACTCCTATCCCCTAATGCGGCAAATTTAAATCCCGACCAGGTCGAGGTATTTGCAGAAGGCATGTCCATTCGCCACACATTCCCTTGTGTGTCTGTGGCATAGATCCTATCCGTTCTTCCATCACCATTACCGTCTAACACGGCAACGCTGCTCGGAATACTGTTGGCAATCCCTGGCAGTTGGGTGTTTGCGCCACTGCCACCAAATTGATGGATTAACGCACCCGTTTCGGCGTCGACAATAAACACGCCTCGGCCTTGGCTATCGTCACTGCCAATCTCGGCGCCATCCTTGGTCGCGGGGGTATATCCCGCACCGAAGATAAGCACGGGTTTATCCCCAGTGGCACTCGGAATCGTGGTGACGACAGGCGTCGACCAGGATTGACCTAACTCGCCCATTCCCGGTGAGCTGGCATCAATCCTCCACATAAAAGTAGGATTATCGGGAGAGGTGATATCGAGGGCATAATAAGCGTTTCCCCCACGGCGCATCCCCACAAACACCCACGCTTTTTCAATACGTTTGCCCTGCATTTTGGTGTAAGCGACTGGCGAGCCATCAATACCGTATACCGAGTGCACGCCCGTTGGCGCGTTCGCCTTCAGATCGCGAAAATTCGGCAGCAACTCATAGGGGATAAAACCCCAAGTCTCAGACACGCTATCGCCTTCATCCTTGAACATATGCAGGACCCCATGGTTAGTCCCCACGATAATCCGAATATCGGGCTGATCTTCAGAGCCAAAATTGAGTGCTAAGGGTTTGGAATGTAAAGCATCCCCCATAATATCGGCGCGCCAATTGGGGGTTGCGCCACTCGCGGCACTGAGGTCCTGATTCTTGTCATTATCGACATCGATGCCCTTGGCCCAATCAAAATGCTCGCTAAGCTCAGTTTCATCGACCCCCATATACAAGGCCAAACGGGCATCGCCCCCCGCTTTGCGAGAGGCATTCGACAGGGTAAACGGGCTTAATCCCGTGCCTAAATTACTGTACAAGGTGCGACTACTCGCCTGCTGCATTGCACCTAGCACACCACCCCGCTTCACATCGTTACCATCGCCACTCGCACCACACTCTTCGGCCGAGGTCCAATAGGAGCAGGCCTCGGCTTTGATGTTGCCATCTTCGCCTATCGCATTGTTGCCTTTGCTATCGACAACATCACCACTACTGGTCACCTTAAATTTCTTGATATTGCCTAACCATCTCGGTCCTTTGTTCGGCAAAAACATAGAGTAATAAGCGGAATCAAAGGTTTGTGTTCGGTTAAAGTTATTACTTGCCACCGAGGGAGAGGTAAAGCTGGCATTTTTTTCGAGGATATTGTTCAGGGCTGTTTGTAATGAAGAGCGTAATTTACTAGCATCGGTCGCATCGAAATACTTACCTCCGCCATTTTCGGCGGTCTGTTTCAGCAAATGTTCGGCACTTGCAGCACCTTCACTAAAACCGATGGTAAAGGTTCTAACGGTTTGTTTACCCGCTGAATTAGGATTGACGTCTTCGTTTCTCATCCAGCCCGAAAGTGCACTGAGGTAACTGACGGGGCTTGAGGTATGTTTTCCCACACCTTTGGTTAACTGCTCCACCAAACCATCGGCCGCGTTATCCAAGGTGGGTTCACCATCGGTGATATAGATGATATAGGCGTCGTTTTGGCAAGGTTTGAAGGGCGAGTTATAGTTATTTGTAAACTTTACCAATGCATTGGGATCGGTAAAAGGATTGACGTTCGCTTCGTAAGTCCCCTGATAGCGCCCCCAGCGGTCGTAATAATGGTAATCGCTGTCGTCGTCACCAAAATACTGACTCTGCCCGCCGAAATAGCGGTACGCCTCATAGAGGGTTTCGCATAAGGGAGTATTTTGAGCATAGTTAATGCCATTAACCCCTTTGAGCAGATCAATTTTAGCTGCAGCGGACATCGGCTTAATCCCAGAGATAATCCGCCCACCGTCACGCTGCCCATCATAGGGGCCATTCATATTGAAAATCGCTAGACCAAAATCCACACCCGGCGTGGTTAAAATCACACTTTCAATAGCATCTTTAGCCAAGGCCAGTCGCGTTTTATTGACCCTAGTTTTAGGACCATGCAGCCAGTTTAAGTAATCTTCGGTATAGACGGTAACCACTTTACCAGTACCAAACGCGGTCTTTTCCGCCTTCGCCTTGGCCGCGGACTTTACACTGTCTGACGAGTTAATACTGGCTTTAGTGTAACGAACCGGTTTGCTCGCCGTCCCTAAGCTATCCACGGGTAAACCTTGAGCTTCACCTGCCGCGTTACCGAACTTGTTTTCCTGAATATCCTCAAAACAGTCGACGGCGGAAATGGAACTGCCGTTAAGCTCTGAAAACTCTCTCCAAGACCCCGAGCTTCCCGAAAAACCATATTCCCTAAAGAACCCCGTAAAGGTGCCGTAACGATTCAGATATTCCCATGAGCTTTCGCAGCCATTGAGAGCCCCTTTGAACTTACGTTTTTCCCGCCCTGAATTAGGGTTGGGCGCAGCCTCGTTTTCCGATGAGCCTCGGCTATAGAATAAATTACCCGATTGGGCATAATTTACACCGCGTTTATTCTCGTAGGGCGCCTCGACATCATAGGCGAGACTGCTCATGCTGCCCGAGTTGTCGAAAATAATCAGCACCTGTGGACGCGAGCCATTACGGGCGGACGCTTCGAAAACATAAAGCTCTGTGTCATCGGCGTGAGTCGGCGCCATAAATAAACTGGCCGCACTCACAATTACACTCGACAGAATAAGAGAAATGACTGACGTTAACGTATGGCGAACGTTTTGTGGTCGAGTGTTCAGGGATATCAGTGAAGAAGCACGAGCAAGCGAGGACGCCACCCCATTATTAGGCTGGCATGTTAATAAAGACGGAATCATACAGTACGCATATCTGTTATTTAGATAAAAACACTTTCACCTAGCGCTTTATTATTAATCCACAGATTAACAATAAAGCCGATGCCATAACGACCAACACCATTACCGAATGGAAACCAGTAAAATCATAGCATTAGGTAACACGAACTGACTTTTACCATTATCAACACTTCTTTGGCAATAAATAAACAAAACTATTTAAACTGATAAATATGTATCAACAAGATCACAATGATGCGCACTAAAAATAATCACTTAAAAGTCATCATTTAAAGGTGTCAGAAATAATTTATTTAAAAGTAACCGTATACCTCCCGTTTAAAATTAATTCCAAAATAAAGCATTAAAATATGCGTAAAATATGATAAGGCAATTTCAACTCTCTATCTTGATATCCGATTTCGATGCTCAATTATCGCTATCCTTTTAGCGGTATTTTAGGCATTCAGTGAGTCCATCATGAAAATATCCCATCTTTATGCCCCTTGCTGCATCTAATTATTAACATTATGCTAACCAACCCTAAATAGGCGGCGTAAAACGATATAAGGAACATCGAATGCACTTAGTCTCTGAATCTGGCCTCCCCCATGCCAACAGCCCATCGCAGGATGTGTATTCGTCCGAATCAACCCCAAAACGTCGCACGCTCGCCGCTCAGGGAGTCTTATTGACCCTGCTCAGCTTATTTTCCGTTGCAAGTTATAGTGCAGAGCCAAGCTCCCCGGTCACTGATGGCCCCTATGTGTTTCTCAACCAAGGACAAGAAAATACCGCCTATTGGATCTGCCAGAGTGAGTTAAAACAAACCCCTATCGCAAACAATCAATTGGCTCGCCCAAATGATTGCGGCAACTTGCCACAGCCATTACGCCATAGCGAAGCGCCTCAAGTTGAAGCCGACACTTATACCCACGCGGGTAAAATTGTGGCCCTGAGCGATGTGCATGGCCAATTTGATGTGATGATTAACTTGCTTAAGGCGCACAAAATTATCGATGACCAAAATCGTTGGGCCTTTGGTGATGGCCATATGGTGATGACGGGCGATATGTTCGACCGCGGTCATCAAGTTAACGAAGTTCTGTGGTTTTTATATGAGTTAGATAAGCAAGCCCAAGCCGCCGGTGGTCGATTACATTTACTCATGGGCAACCACGAGCAAATGGTGTTTCGCGGCGACTTACGTTATGTGAATGAGCGCTATCAAACCTCGGCAGAATTACTCAATCGCAGCTATGATGCGCTCTACAACAAAGACACCGAAATCGGCCGTTGGCTTCGCAGTAAAAATACTCTGGTGAAAATCAATAATCTGCTGTTTATGCACGGCGGAATAAGCCCTGAATGGGTCGAGCGTAAACTCAATATCAGTGATGCCAATCAGTTATTTCGCCAACATTTAGACGATAAAAAAGAAGATTTAAAACAAAACGATCTGCTGAACTTCCTGTTCTTCACCAACGGCCCAACTTGGTACCGTGGCTACTTTAAAGACGCGCTTAATGAACAAGAGATTGACCAGATCCTTAACTACTTTAAGGTTAACCACATCATAGTTGGCCACACCTCGCAGGATCGAGTTCTTGGTCTTTATCATAATAAAATCATTGCGATTGATAGCAGCATTAAGAATGGTCAATCGGGCGAGCTATTACTGATAGATCAAGACAAGCTCACCCGTGGTCTGTACCAAGGTGAACAGGTAAAGCTTTAAATACCAGTAGCGCGTTAAACAAGAGCAAGCTTTAAAATAAGCCCGGCTCGAAGATAAGCACAGAGCAAGATAATTAAGGGCTTATGGGCTTTCCCCATAAGCCCTATTTATTGGTCAAAGCAATAGCTTCACTTCCCCTTTCGTTAAGAGTTATCCCTAACGTTAGTCATCGTTGTTGCCACCATTCGCCTCCACTGTTTTCAACACAGCAGAACCATTACACAAAATTCCCGCTCAAGGCCTAAACAGCCCCTATACTCAGCAAAGTGGCTCTGTCTATTTAAAGGATAAGTATGGGTTTCAAGTCGCTAATCAAGATTAGCCTTGTATTACAGCTCTTAGGATTATCCGCACCTAGTTTAGCGGGGCGAGAGTTAACACTGGTCGCAACTAACTATCCTCCCTTTTATACCAGTGAGTTAGCCGATCAAGGCGGCGTCGCTCTCGTCGTCAAAGAAGCCTTTAAACGTCGCGGCTACCATGCCAGTGTAAAATTCTATCCCTTCGCGCGGGCAGCCTTGCTAGTCAAAACCGGCCAAGCCGATGGCATTATTGGCCTTTGGTATCGCAAAGAACGTGAGCAATGGGCGCACTATTCCGATCCCATACAAGCCGTACAGATAGTGTTCTTTAAACGTAAAGATAACCCCTTACATTTTAGTCAATTGAGTGAGCTTAAGCCCTTCACCATAGGCATTGGTCGCGGCTACGCCAATCCGCCCGAGATTGCCGCAGCAGGGTTAACCACAGAGGAAGGCAATTCCGATGAGATGAATCTTAAGAAATTGTTTCTAAAACGCATCGACTTAGTGCTGATTGGTTACAATCTTGCCCAATATTTAATCAAGCAACATGGCGATGAGTATCTTAATGCCCTTGAACAAGTTGGCGACCCCATAGCAACTGAGGTATTCCATTTAGGGGTATCGTTAGCGGTTGCCGATCAGGCCACCTTAGTCGATGAGTTTAATAAAGGCCTTGAAAGCATGGCCCAGGATGGCCGTCTTGACGCGATTTTAAGCCAATATCCGCAAATTCAATCCAGCTTAGATCCGATAGAGAAAATACGAACACAAGCACATCCTTAGCAAGATAACTCGGCTATCTTAGCCACTTCGAACGGGACGAATGAGATTGCCATGGGGTATCTCGACACAAAACACAATTTCTTTCACTTTCGAGTGCTTAACTTTACAAACTTTTACCCACCTGATGACGGTTATTCACTAGAATAGCGCCATTAGTGCGTACGCCTGTTAACCGTCTTTGTGCGAGATAATCATTCCAATGAAAAAAACCATAATAGCCATTGCCTTAGTCGCTGCGGTTGCCGCCGCTGTGAGTTTTAGTGATGTACTGCAAGCGGCCAAACCCGAAAGCGCGCCCCATTTAATGCGCACTGTACCTGTGGTAACCGGAGAAGTGATTGAACATCCGCTGGCACAATCGATTTCACTCATAGGTAAACTCGCCGCCGATCGCGCTGTGGTCATCGCACCGCAAGTCACGGGCAAGATTAAGCAAATCGCAGTGACATCAAACCAAGCGGTCAAAAAAGGCCAGCTACTTATCGAACTCGATGATATGAAAGCCCAAGCCGCAGTGGCCGAAGCCAATGCCTTTTTAAATGATGAAACCCGTAAACTCAGGGAATTTGAAAAACTCATCAGCCGCAACGCCATCACCCAAACCGAAATCGATGCGCAAAAGGCCAGTGTCGATATCGCCAGAGCACGACTCGCCTCGGCGCAGGCGGATTTACATTACCATTCGCTGATTGCCCCCTTTGCCGGCAAAACCGGTCTGATTAACTTCAGCGAAGGCAAAATGGTCAGCATAGGCACTGAGCTGATGACCTTGGATGATTTATCCAGCATGCGACTCGACCTGCAAGTCCCCGAACATTTTCTGTCACAGTTGAGTATTGGTATGCCAGTCTCGGCCACCAGCCGCGCTTGGCCAGGTGAAACCTTTATCGGCAAAGTGATCGCTATCGATCCCCGCGTGAATGAAGAAACCTTAAACCTGAAAATCCGCGTGCAATTTGAAAACGCGAAAAACCGCTTAAAGCCCGGCATGATGATGTCATCGACCATCACCTTCCCACCGATTTCCGCCCCAATTGTGCCAGTACAAGCCTTAGAATATTCAGGCACTAAGCGCTACGTGTATGTGGTTGGCGAGGACCATATCGCCCATCGCACCGAAGTGATTTTAGGCGCCCGCGTGGGTGATCAAGTGCTTATCGATTCTGGCCTCAAGATTGGCGACAAAGTGGTAGTGCAAGGGCTAGTGAACATGCGCGATGGCTTAAAGATCAATGAAGTCGTGCTCGAAGCCAATAACAAGACTCAAGGTCCTGCAGCTAAATCAGACGTCAACACCGCGGAGACGAAATAATGTGGCTGTCCGATGTTTCCGTTAAGCGCCCCGTCGTCGCGATCGTTTTAAGCTTATTGTTGTGCGTGTTTGGTTTAGTGTCCTTCACTAAACTGTCGGTACGGGAAATGCCCGATGTCGAAAGCCCAGTGGTGACCGTCAGTACCAGCTACTCAGGTGCCTCGGCCGCGATTATGGAGAGCCAAATCACTAAGACCCTCGAGGATGAACTCACGGGGATCAGTGGCATCGATGAAATCACCTCAACCACCCGTAATGGCAGCTCGCGGATCACAGTGAAATTCCTCCTCGGTTGGAACTTAACCGAAGGCGTGAGTGATGTGCGTGACGCCGTGGCCCGTGCCCAGCGCCGCCTGCCTGAAGATGCCAACGATCCTGTGGTCTCTAAGGACAATGGCTCTGGCGAGCCCTCTGTCTATGTCAACTTAAGCTCCAGCGTAATGGACAGAACTCAGCTGACCGATTACGCCCAGCGCGTATTAGAAGACAGATTTAGCCTCATCAGCGGCGTGAGTTCCATCAGCATCTCGGGCGGTTTGTACAAGGTGATGTACGTTAAGCTCAGACCCGAGCAAATGGCGGGACGCAATGTCACAGTCACCGACATTATTAACGCACTGCGTAAAGAAAACGTCGAAACCCCGGGCGGTCAAGTACGTAACGATACCACTGTGATGTCAGTGCGCACTAAGCGACTCTATTACACCCCGAAGGACTTTGACTATCTAGTGGTTCGCACCGCCAGCGATGGCACGCCTATCTATCTTAAGGATGTGGCGGATGTGGCCGTTGGCGCCCAGAACGAAAACTCCACCTTTAAGAGCGATGGTATCGTTAACTTAAGCTTAGGCGTCATCACTCAGTCCGATGCGAACCCTTTGATTGTGGCGCAGGAAGTCCATAAAGAAGTCGATAGAATTCAAGACTTTCTCCCCGAAGGCACAAGCCTAGTGGTGGACTTTGACTCAACCGTCTTTATCGACCGCTCAATTAACGAGGTGTACAACACCCTCTATGTGACAGGGGCCCTTGTGGTATTAGTGCTGTACATCTTTATCGGCCAAGCCAGAGCGACCCTCATCCCCGCGGTGACAGTACCTGTGTCGCTGATTTCGGCCTTTATTGCCGCCAATATGTTTGGCTACTCGATTAACCTATTGACTCTAATGGCATTAATTCTCGCTATCGGTCTTGTCGTTGACGATGCCATCGTCGTGGTAGAGAACATCTTTCACCATATTGAGCGCGGTGAAGAGCCGCTGCTCGCCGCTTACAAAGGCACGCGGGAAGTAGGTTTTGCGGTTGTGGCCACCACAGCCGTGTTAGTCATGGTGTTCCTGCCGATTTCCTTTATGGAGGGCATGGTCGGTTTACTCTTTACCGAGTTCTCGGTAATGCTGGCGGTATCCGTACTGTTTTCTTCACTTATCGCCCTGACGCTGACGCCAGTACTGAGTAGCAAACTGCTCAAAGCCAATGTTAAACCGAACCGTTTTAACCGTTTCGTCGACAGTGGTTTTGCCCGCATGGAAAAGGTTTACCGTGTTGGCGTGACTCAGGCGATCCGTTTTAAATGGTTGGCGCCACTGGTGATCCTCGCCTGCGTTGGCGGCAGTGCCTGGTTAATGCAACAAGTGCCCTCACAGTTAGCACCGCAGGAAGACCGCGGCGTACTGTTCGCCTTCGTAAAAGGCGCCGAAGGCACTAGCTATAACCGTATGACAGCGAACATGGACATAGTCGAAGACCGATTGATGCCCCTGCTCGGCCAAGGCGTGTTACGTTCTTTTAGCGTTCAAGCCCCCGCCTTCGGTGGACGCGCTGGCGATCAAACTGGCTTTGTGATCATGCAGTTAGAGGACTGGGAACATCGCCATGTCACGGCGCAGCAAGCCCTTGGCATTATCAGCAACGCCTTAAAAGACATTCCCGACGTGATGGTTCGCCCTATGATGCCAGGCTTTAGGGGCCAATCGAGTGAGCCAGTACAATTCGTCCTCGGCGGCTCAGATTACGCCGAGCTGTTTAAATGGGCGCAGGTATTAAAAGAAGAAGCCAATGCCAGTCCTATGATGGAAGGCGCGGATTTAGATTATGCCGAAACCACGCCGGAGCTTATCGTCACCGTCGATAAAGAACGGGCGGCGGAGCTTGGGATCAGCGTCGATGAAGTCTCGCAAACCTTAGAAGTGATGCTCGGCGGTCGTAAAGAAACCACCTATGTCGACCGAGGCGAAGAGTACGATGTGTATCTGCGCGGCGATGAAAACAGCTTTAACAACGTTGGCGATTTGAGCCAAATCTATATGCGCTCGGCTAAGGGCGAATTAGTGACGCTCGATACCCTAACCCATATCGAAGAAGTCGCATCGGCACAAAAACTTAGCCATACCAATAAGCAAAAATCGATCACCCTTAAGGCCAACATCAGTAAAGGCTACACCTTGGGCGAAGCCTTGAAGTTTTTGGATAATAAGGCGATTGAGTTATTACCTAAGGATATTTCCATCGGTTATACCGGCGAATCTAAGGACTTTAAAGAAAACCAGAGCAGCATCTTAATCGTGTTCGGTTTAGCGCTCCTAGTGGCTTATCTGGTTCTGGCGGCGCAATTTGAAAGCTTTATCAACCCTTTAGTGGTGATGTTTACCGTGCCTATGGGGGTATTCGGTGGCTTCCTCGGCCTGTTGGTCACCAGTCAAGGCATTAACATCTATAGCCAGATTGGAATGATCATGTTGATTGGTATGGTGACTAAAAACGGTATCTTAATCGTCGAGTTTGCCAACCAATTGCGTGACCGAGGTTTAGCCCTAGATAAAGCCATTATCGACGCTTCGACTCGTCGCTTACGCCCCATTTTGATGACAGCCTTCACCACCTTAGTGGGCGCAGTGCCGCTGATCTTCTCATCGGGCGCGGGCTCTGAAAGTCGGATTGCCGTGGGTACTGTAGTGTTCTTCGGCATGGCCTTCGCCACTTTTGTAACCCTGTTCGTGATCCCGGCCATGTACCGTTTAATCTCGGCCGCGACCCATTCACCGGGTTATGTTGAGGCCAAACTCGAGGCGGCCATCAAAGCACAAGAATTAGCGGCTCAAGAATTAGCAGCGCAAGAGGCGGCTAAACAACAGGAACAAACAGCCAAAGCCTAGCGCGATACGGTAAAGCGAAACGGCATAGGATGTTTATTAAAACCATAAAGCCAAGGGAGTCGTTGCCCCTTGGCTTTTTTATTTAAGTCTGAGAACCGCTCCCTCTTCGCCCAGTCAAGCTCGTCAAGTTAGTCAAGCTCGTCAAACCAAGCCCCACACAAAGCAGCGCCGCGAAGCTAATCACGCCCCCAAGATGGCTTACCATGCCTGCAGCGCCTAAACCTAGCCCTAACAGAATGTAATAAAACAGTCCAAATAGCGCGCCAGCAGAACCAGCATAAGCGCGGTAGTTTGCCAGCGCCGAGCTTAAGATATTGGGAATTGCGATCCCATAAGCAATCACAATCAACAGCATGGGTAGTAAGAAGTAAACATTATCCAAGCCAATATCTGTCGATTGGAACAGCCAAATACCGAGTCCTCCGAATAGTGCAATAAGGCTTGCTAACCGCACTAATAGTGCACTGGAGTAACCTCTGCCGAGTAATAGTTTATTAAAATAACTGCCAAGGAATGCGCCAAAGCCCAATAACAACCCACTCATCCCGAAGGCAAGCGTCGACAACCCTTGCGCCTCAAACATAAATGGCGCCAATGAAAAGTAGCTAAACCACATCAAGTTAAATGAGGCCACCAGCAAGGTGTTTTTAATTATCCCACTGTCGGTAAGCATCTTGATAGCTAACTCAACTATCGCGATTTATTGGGTATGTGCAGGCCTAGTTTCGGGCAAAGATTTTACCGACAAAAACAACAGCACTATGGCAGAAACCATCAGGGCGACAAACACACCTTGATATCCCCAATAAGCACTGAGGAGACTCCCCAATAGCAATCCGATAATGGGGCTAATCCCAAGAGACATGCCCATCACCGAAAAGACTTTGGCCAATTCCTCCCCGCTGTAACTGTCACGCATCATGGTTTGAGTAATGACAGACCCCACTGCCGCACCAAAGGCCGATAATACGCGCGCCAGCAACAGCAGAGTAAAGTCGCTAATCATCAACGCGAAGGCTGAACCAATGGCATAACAGACTAAGCCCGCAAGCATGGCGTTGCGGCGACCAATGATGTCAGCTAAACGACCCCAGCAAAATACGCCTACAGCAAAGGCGATGAAGTACACGGATAAGGTTTGCGAGGCGCTGGTAACAGACACCGCAAAGTTTTCTGCAATATTTGGCAAAGCCGGGCTATAGATGGTTTCCATAATTTGCGGAAACATCATCAACAGCACGCACAGCCAGAGTGGTGGTTTTATTTTCATGATTTTAGGTACGTTTTAGCCTTTCAGTGTTAACCGATAAACCAAAACGGCGCTCCATACTTGTCAAAGAGGGCGCAGTATAGATAGGATCCCCAAGTGACAATTAACGACACTTAGACAAAAAACATCAAAAATAAGACAATATGGCCTTTATTCAACCCGAGCAGCAATTTAATCCCGATGCCTTAGACAACCTAGTGATTGGCATTGCCGCCGAAATTGGCGAACATGACTCAGGCGTACATCAGCATCGCAAGGCTCAGCTGCTCTACTCATCAGCGGGATGTATGCGGTTTAATTTAGCCGATACTCAAGTCGTATTGCCGCCAACCCGTGCAGCTTGGCTGCCCGCAGGCGTGGTACACCAAGTCACAATGCGCGATGTTGTCGCCTATCGTTCACTCTACTTTGAGCCTGAAACAGTGGCGTCTTTGCCGGATAAAGTCACGATTTTCCATGTGAATCCGTTACTCAAAGCGTTAATCGACACTATGTCCTTTTGGCCTTGGGACAAACCCAGACACAGCCAGCACAATGCCTTTGCCCTGCTGATTGAAGAGTTACTCCATGCGGATGCACAGAATTTAAGCTTACCCCTGCCCAAGGACAAACGGCTACAAACTTGGCTTAAGCAATTGCAGCAACAGCAAAAAATCCCCGCCAGCTTGCAGGACATGGCCATTGAGATCGGCGCCAGCGAACGCACCATCAGCCGTATCTTTAGCAACGAAACGGGCATGGCTTATCAGGCGTGGCGGCAGCAATGGCGCCTGCTCTCGGCCATTGAGCAATTAGCTGCGGGCGCCTCGGTGGCGCAGGTAGGATTTAACTTACAGTTTTCCAGCGATAGCGCCTTTATCAGCTTTTTTAAACAATATACCGGCATCACCCCGGCGCAATACTTTAGATAATCAATCCGTTAACCTAGCTAAAATCCATTAAGCACAGCTGCACACGGCAACTCCCGATTAGATCCATTGTAGTTTTGCCTGCTCGCGCCATTACCCGCCTTGCTGTGCTATAGTGCGCAGAGTCCCCCAACTGATAGCCATAACTTATCCCTTGAAAAAAATCGCCCTGTTTGTCGACGTGCAAAACATCTACTACACCTGCCGTGAGGCTTATCAGCGCCAGTTTAACTATCGCAAACTCTGGCAACAGTTAAGCGAGCAGGGTGAGATTGTCAGCGCCATCGCCTATGCCATTCATCGTGGGGACGATGGCCAGTTAAAATTTCAAGATGCGCTGAGACATATTGGTTTTGAGCTAAAACTTAAGTCCTTTATTCAACGCAGTGATGGTTCAGCAAAGGGTGATTGGGATGTGGGCATCACCATAGATGTGCTGGAAATGGCGCCCGAGGTGGATACAGTGATCTTGCTGTCTGGCGATGGGGACTTTGCCCTCTTGTTCGATAAGATAAGGCAAAAATACGCCGTCGAGGCTGAGGTGTATGGCGTGCCCTCCCTCACGGCAAAATCTCTAATGGAGGCGGCTAGCTGCTTTCATCCGATAGAAGAGTCATTGTTACGTTAATGCCAGTATATCCCCAGCCTTAACTGCATCAGCCGCACGAACGAGTTAGCAAGCCGTTACTGATACGTCACCTCGGAATACATGGGCGCAAGGCGCTTCAGCAGCGCATTGCGGGTCGATGTTGAAATATGCTGTTCCTTCATCGATTCAATCAAATGCCCGACTAAAGCATCAAAATCGGCCTGAGTGATATTCAAACCTTTATGGCTGTCTGCCATGTTTTCGCCTTGATAGACGCAGCCACCATCCGTGACAGCGCACAGATGTTCGATAAGACGCTCGCGAAAGATAGCAATATCCGTTTCATCGAAGTGGTGCACAATGCGGGGATCCCGCGCGATACGCGCAAGCAAGCCATCAACGATAGCCGAAACGCCCGAATCACCACCGAGGGCCTGATACAGGGTTGTAGGACTGGCGTTCGCACTAGATACTGGGCTATCAGGATCAGATAGGGCGCAGCCAGCAAGTAAAACTGTCGAGATTGAAAGAACTGTGATTAAGCGTACCGTGGCGAAAGGGAGAAACTTGCGTAAACGGCTCATAGCGCGCCCTCCAGCGACAGATACCAGCCCCGTTGATGCTCAAAACCCGCAATGCTGCCTAAATCGGCATAGGCCGTGACCACTGACAGATGCTTATCGATAAACCAAGCTAAAAATATGTCCTGCCAATCATCCTCTCGAGCAAATCCCAGTTCGTTCGGTTTTTGACGATATTCAATACCCAGTGCCAGATTATCGGTGAGCAGTAACGCCGCCGAGGCTTCCAACATAAAGTGGTAATCGTTACTGGCCTCAGTGCCGAATCCCAAGAGTCCGGTTTGATTGGCTTTGGTCGCGCGCACTGTGGCATTGAGTAACAAATTACGACCCGCTACCGTATCAAAAAACACTTTACTGGCAGCGACATATATATCTAAACCCCAATCATCCCGCGCGCCAACCGCCTGAGGAAGGCTAAAGTCATCCACTTTTTTATACTGTGCGCCCAAGGTGATTTGTGGCATGGCGGTATATAACAACTCGCCGGCAAGCTTGTATTTTAACCCCACAATATCTTGACCAAGCTCGCCGCCCAGAGTATCCAAATCAAAGGTTTGCCTTGCCAAACTGAGCTCAAACCGATTGTCATAACTTAACGAGGCGCCCATCACTTTTAGCGTAAAATCATCGACATAAACACCCGTGGCCATGGCCGTTGCCGACCACTCATCACTACTGCCATAACCGTTGATCACGGCCCAAGGCACTATGCCACCGCCAGCACTGCCCTCGATCATTGACGCGCCGCCAGTGGCGATCACACGGCTACCCTCAGCCACAACTTGCGCAATGCCACCTAACCAAAGCGGGCAAAACAGACAAAGCAGCGCCCTAGTATAGCGCCGAGTCGATAAGCTCAACTTCATTGTGTTCATGGACATACTCACTCAATACGCGATTACTTGCATTAGAGGGCGATGATGACGCCTGACGCCATTCGGCGTTTTCTTATTTGCTGCTACTGTTAAATGCTTCAAACCATTGGTCAAACTCAGCCGCTTTTAACGGCTTGGAATACACATAGCCCTGGATCAGATCGCAGTTGAGATGACGAAGAATATCAACACCTTCTCGCTCTTCAACACCTTCAGCCACAACGCTAAAGCCGAGGCCATGGATCAATTGAATGCTGGTATTGACTATCATGGCATCCTGACTGTTCAAGTGCATATTCTGGATAAAGCTACGATCAATCTTCACTTCATCAACGGGTAATAGTTTCAAATACGCCAGTGATGAATGTCCGGTACCAAAATCATCAATCGCAACCGAGACGCCCATATCGCGGAATCGTTGTAAGACCCCCACAACGGTTTGCGCATCTTTCATCACGGCGCCTTCGGTGACCTCGATGCAGAGTGCACCGGGTTGCAGATGATTGTCCTTTAACAAGTTGGCAATTTGATTTGGTAAACGTGTATCCAGTAAATCGTGGGCAGACAGGTTAATCGCCAACTTCAGCGCTAGGCCCTGCTGCTGCCATGTCACCAACTGTTTGATGGCCTGCTTCAATACCCATTGGCTGACAATATCAATGTTGCCTGAGTTTTCAGCGAGTTGAATAAATTCATCCGGCGGGATAAAACCCAGAGTTGGATGTTGCCAGCGGATAAGTGCTTCGGCGCCAGTACATTGATTGAGCGGCAAATTAACCTTGGGCTGAAACACCAAATAGAGCTGGTCCTGCGCCAATCCAATAGGTAAATCACGGATAAGTGTGAGTTCTCGCTGGTACTTTTCATCGTCGCCCTCACGATAACTAACGATTCGCAGTTCCTGAAGGCAGGCCTGGTTGAGGGCAATTTCGGCGCGGCGCAGCAACACATCAATGTCGGCACCATTGCCATCAATTTCAAGCAGCCCTGCTCGCACCGTCAGCGAAATATTGGAACCTTGGATAGGAAAGGGAGCTTCTAGCATATCCAAGGATTTCAGTAATTGATCGCCCCCAATCCCTTGGCGATACAAGAGCAAAAACGAATCACCATCCAATCGCGCCAGCATATCCGCTGTGGGCGCCAGCTGTTCCAAACGGCGAGCAAAGAGCAGTAATAAGCTATCGGCGTTAGCAAAACCGATAATGTCGTTGATATGGCGAAAATGCTTGATATCCAGCAATACGATGGTGCCGGAGAGATCTTGGTTAAGATCGGTTAAATGCTGTTTTGCCGCGAAACGATTCAGCAAGCCTGTCAAACTGTCGTGGCGCGACTGATACAGTAAATCCTTTTCGCGCGCCTCAATATCCTCCCGCATCAAAGACAAACTGTTGGCCAATACCCGCAATTCCGCAGGCGCCCCCTGAATGCTCTCAGGCTGCAGCCCCTGACCAATTTTACGGGCATACTGCACCAATCGATGAACGGGCTCGGTCAAACTGCCCGACAACCAAATGGCAATGGCAATCGCCAATGCCAGCGTCAACGCAAAGATCAGCAGCATGTTATTGCGTAAATGCAGATAACTTTGCTGCCACTTGAGGTTTGACTGGTGCAGCAGCGCCAACTGGCGACCATTATGCTCATACAGCTTGATTGCCATGGATAAGTAGTCCGCAGGAATATACTCGCTGGGCATAGTTAACAGGCTGGGGAATCGGTTTTTCTGCGCAAGCACACTCTGTTGCTCGGCGCTGGATAAGGTGGAGGCGATTTCAGTCCGTCCATTGGTCTGATTAACAAAGCTAACATCAATCCCTGTGATGGCTTTGGCTTGGCTAGCCACTTTTTCATCTAACAAAAAGCCCATACCAACCCAGGCTATGAGAGTTGGCGCCTTGACTGGTTGAAGGACAAACTGATAACTCGCATGGTCAAAATCGAGAATCGCCAAGGCATTACTATTGCTGGTGGCCAGTTCAAATAGGGATTGAATATCATCCTGCGTAAGCCCTGGCAGGCTTGAGGTTAACAGTTCCCCCTTGGGTGACAATAATATGGCCGCATCAGCACCGATACGGGCACCATGATTGGATAATACCGACTCTATCGTTTCTTGCTCTCTTGTCGCAATCGCGCGCTTAAAACCAAAATCGGCGCTGAGCACAGATAAGCTTTGACTGAGTTGAACACCGCGATTCGACAGCACTTCGAGAAACACATTCGCGCCGATTTCAAGGCTCTTTTGTTGCTGTAAAAAGTTATCTCTCTGTGTCGCCGTCAACACTGAAAATGCCGTGGCTAACTGCACTAGGGTCAGCACAGTAAAGAAAACTAAAATCAGTCGAGCACGGAAACTATTTAGCATCGAAGGACCCAAACCCCGATGGCGGAGCCGAAGGTTTTGCCTGACGCTCGACATCCAATGCCAGCGTGAGTGTTTGAGTCTCGGCAGCCAAATTGAGGTCCTTAGGCTCAGACATGGCCTTCTGCCATGGATGCCAAAGTTTGACTTTATAATGACCGGCCGTAAGTGCCTTGAATTGGATCTCTCCTTTTTCGTTCGCCACCGCCACAATGGGGCTATCTGCAACATAAATAAAGGCTTGCATATAATCGTGAATATTGCAGCCAAGCGCCACTAGGCCAGGTTTATCAAACAGAATAGGCGCTTCGGCTTTACCCACATAGAGTTTCAACTCGAACGGCTTGGCCTCGGAAAAGGAATACACATGGTGGCGGGTACGATCCAGATTAGGAAAATCTACTTTTGATCCTCTAGGAACTGCCAGCACAAAGGGAATGAAGGTACGGTTTTTTTGTGACATTTCATAATGATCAGTAATGGTCGTTTTATCGGACATCACATCAGGGATAAGTTCCACAACCGCATCGGCCAGCGTCACTTGTTGCGAGTCTACCACCTGAATCTGGAGGTCTGCGGCCATACTCATGGGCACCACCATACAGACTAACAAGGTAAATACAGCGCGATTTAATATCATTGGTTACCCCAAACAAAAGATGACGGCAAGAGTGCAGCAAGACGTAGGCATATCTAGTCATACGATATCAGTATAGGATTTGGATCTGTGTGGTGTTGAAAATCATTCATTTACCGAAAATCCGCCCACAATCTAGCAGAATTAAAACAGGAGTATGGCTTATCGCCCAACGGCCTTTGTGCTAACAGGCAGTAGAAAGCTGAAAACACCACACTTAAATAGTGCTAAAGCACCGACAGTGACTAATCTAGAGTCACCATTTGCTCAGCTTTATAACTTGATGTCCTCATACTCTTGCGTCGAGAGTTGGTAAAAATTATCGGCATCGGCTAGCAATACATCATAAACGTTCGAGTCCAACTTACCCTGTTGAACCATTGGCAACATAATGTCCAGCACCTCACTTAAGGACAGGGAGCCACGGTAGGGTCGCTTTTGGGTTAAGGCTTGAAACACATCGACGAGTGCAAGGATCCGCGAAGGTAAATCTAACTGTTCTTGTCTTTTTCTAAAGGGATAACCCGAGCCATCGAGACGCTCATGGTGGTTTGACGCCCACTCACCAATAACAGACTTAGGAAAAAAGCTCTTTAAGGTGTGGTCGGTATCGACGGTGTGGCGCTTCATAATTGAGTATTCCTCCCTAGTCAGCTTGCCTTCCTTATGGAGTAATAAATCGGGGGTTTTGAGCTTGCCAACATCGTGTAACAGCCCAGCCACATACAATAACTCGGCATCGGTATCCGATATGCCACAATCCTTAGCGACCAGTTTTGCCAACAGTGCGACCTTGTCCGAATGATGAAAAGTAAAGGGACTCTTGGCATCGACAATCCGTGCCAAAAATCTTGATATCTGCTTAACGCCTTCGAGATCCAGCTGTTTGTCGTACAGTTGATTCGCTTCAAACTCGAGGGCCATTTGCTCGATATGGACAGCCTCCATGTTGTACCAAAAGCCGTCTTTACTGACTAATTGGCACATGGCCGCCACCATATTAGGCTCGAACAACACGCCACTGTGGGCTAGCAAATTATCCGCAACCAACCCTTCATGGAGGGTGATAAGCTCTTGATGACAACCATGGGTATAGCGCGCCCGCAGAAAATCGGTCCGATCGGCCAGAAACACCAATGCAGCAAGGTCACGGTCAAACTCAGAGATTGCCGCGGTTTGCAACTCTAGCCAAGGTGTATGGTGATAAAGCACAGTGAGGGCAAAGACATCTAGGATAGGGCACTTCATTAATGCCTCATACCCACGGCGGCTGTGGGAAGTGGCATCTTCTGGCTGCATTAATTTGAGTAGGCGTAGATGTTCCTCGGAGGAAGACACGCCGCAGTCATGGATAAGCCCCGCAAAATAGGCAAACTGCTTCTTTTCATCTGACCAGCCCAGCACATTGGCGCATTCGTAGGCCATATAGGCCACTCGATGACCGTGGTGTAAATCATCCACGCCGACAAAATCCAATGCCGTCGCCACGGCTAACAGCGCATGCCGCACATCAATTTTGATGCTGATTTCCTGAGGCTGAAAAGCATTCATCGCATTTTCCTAATTTAACGCACTGATCTAACTATAGTTACTTCGTCGATATTTACCCGCAAAAATAAAAAAAGACCTGCATTTGCAGGTCTTTTAAGGAGATAACAGATTGAACTGGCTTAATTATTGTGCCGTTAGCGCTTCCGCTTTACGGCGACCGCGTTTAGCGAGGGCGTAGTAAAATAGTGGCGTCAGGATTAATCCAAACAGTGTCACCCCTATCATGCCTGCAAATACCGCAACCCCCATGGCCTGACGCATCTCGGCGCCCGCACCCGTTGAGAACACCATAGGTACCACCCCCATGATGAAGGCGATAGAGGTCATCAAGATGGGGCGTAAACGTAAGCGCGCCGCCTCGAGAATCGACTCCATGACTTCCATACCATGGTCTTGTTTTTCCTTGGCAAATTCGACAATCAGAATCGCGTTCTTGGTCGCTAAGCCCACGAGGACGATAAGACCAATCTGGGTGAAAATATTATTATCGCCGCCATAGATAAGCACACCACTGAGCGCTGAGAGTAAGGTCATTGGGATAATTAAGATAATCGCCAATGGTAAACTCAAACTCTCGTACTGCGCCGCCAGCACCATAAACACCAGCAGGATCACCAGAGGGAACACTAACAAGCCTGTGTTACCGGCGAGGATCTGCTGATAGGTCAGCTCTGTCCACTCGTAGGTCATTCCTATCGGCAAAGTCTCGGCGAGGATTTTCTCAATCGCTGCCTGTGCTTGGCCCGAACTTACACCGGGTGCTGGGCCACCGTTAATCTCAGCCGTGGTGAAACCGTTATAGTGCATTACACGATCGGGCCCCGCGCTCTGACTCACATTAATAAAGGAGCCGAGTGGGATCATATCGCCATTCACATTAGGCACTTTTAGCTGGCTAATTTGCTGCGGGCTTTGACGGAATGCTTCGTCTGCCTGCATATTCACCTGATAGGTTCGACCGAAACGATTGAAGTCGTTGACATAGGTCGAGCCCATATAGGTTTGTAATGTCTGGAAAATTTGATCGAGCGACACTGCCTGCTGTTTCGCTTTAGTCCGATCGATATCCAGTTCAAGTTGTGGCACGTTCACTTGATAGCTAGAGAAAATCCCCGCTAATTGTGGATCGGCCCACGCCTTGTACATCACTTGTTGGGTCACCTGATACAAGGCCTCATAACCAAGGTTGGCTCTGTCTTGAATTTGCAGACGGAACCCTCCAATAGTGCCGAGGCCTTGCACAGGTGGCGGCGGGAAGATGGCAATAAACGCATCCTGAATACCAGCAAATTGCTGATTTAATTGGCCAGCAATCGCATTCGCCGACAGCTCAGGACTCTTACGTAACTCAAAATCATCTAGGGCAACAAACACGACGCCCGAGTTAGGACTATTGGTAAAACCGTTAATACTCAGACCGGGGAAGGCAATAGAGTGCGCCACACCGGGGTGATTTAAGGCGATGTCGGACATTTTCTTGATCACCGCATCGGTACGCTCGAGTGAGGCCGCATCCGGTAATTGGGCAAATGCCACCAAATACTGTTTATCCTGTCCTGGCACATAGCCCGTTGGGGTATTTACAAATTGTACGCCCGTAAGCGCAACCATCCCCAGATACACCAGTCCGATAATGCCGCCAAAACGGATCACCTTACGCACTAAATAGCCATAACCTTCTGATGCACGGTTGAATAAGCGATTGAATGGCGTAAATAACCAACCACCAAACAGCTTATCCATTAACCGAGTAAGCGCATCTTTAGGCGCGTCATGGCCCTTGAGCAACAGCGCCGATAACGCAGGGCTCAAGGTGAGCGAGTTAATGGCCGAAATAAAGGTCGAAATCGTGATAGTCAGCGCAAACTGCTTATAAAACTGCCCCGTTAATCCGCTCATAAAGGCGGTCGGAATAAACACCGCGGCCAACACTAAGGTGGTTGCCACAATCGGCCCAGTCACTTCCTTCATGGCTTTTTGTGTTGCGGCAATGGGGCTTAAACCCGAGGCGATATTTCGCTCGACGTTTTCCACCACCACAATGGCATCGTCCACCACAATCCCGATGGCCAGCACCAGACCAAACAGCGACAACGCATTGAGCGAGAAGCCCATCAAGTGCATAAAGGCGAAGGTACCCACCAAAGACACAGGCACGGCCACCAGCGGAATGATCGAGGCGCGCCAAGTCTGCAGGAACAGCACCACCACGAGCACCACTAAGAGCACGGCTTCGAGCAGGGTTTTCACCACCGCATGGATAGAGCCACGCACAAACACAGTCGGATCATAGACAATCTCGTATTGCAGCCCTTCGGGGAAAGACTTCGCCAGTCTTGCCATTTCGGCGCGCACATCGTCGGAGATTTGAATCGCATTCGAGCCTGATGCTTGGAACACTGGAATCGCGACCGCGTCCTTGTTATCCAGCAATGAACGCAGCGCATAGCTGGTTGCACCGAGTTCGACGCGTGCCACATCCTTAAGACGGATCACCTCACCGTTCTGACCGACCTTGATGATAATGTCTTCGAATTCTGACAGTTCAGTCAGACGCCCCTTAACGTTGATCAAGAGTTGAAAGTCGGCATTACCACTAGGCTGCGCCCCTAAACTGCCCGCTGCCGCTTGCTGATTTTGCTCACGTACGGCGGCGATAATTTCAGCTGGTGACATGCCAAGCGCCGAGACTTTATTCGGGTCAAGCCAGATCCGCAGACTATATTCGCCCGCACCGAACAAACGCACCGCGCCCACGCCTTTGATCCGTGCTAACTCATCTTTTACGTTGAGCGCCGCGTAGTTAGACAAATACAGCATGTCATAACGGTTATCCGGCGACAGTAAATGCACCACCATGGTTAAGTCTGGCGAGGATTTTTCGGTCACAATCCCGAGGCGTTGAACCTCCTGCGGTAAACGTGGCATAGCACGGTCAACCCGGCTCTGTACTTGGGTTTGCGCCCTGTCCACATCGGTGCCAATGGCGAAGGTGATGGTCAAGGTCATGCGTCCATCGGACGTCGCCTGCGATGACATATACAGCATGTCTTCGACGCCGTTGATTTCCTGCTCTAAGGGCGAGGCAACCGTTTCGGCGATGACCTTAGGGTTAGCGCCAGGGTAGTTGGCGGTTACCACGACCGTCGGAGGCACCACTTCAGGGTATTCGGTAATGGGTAATTGCCAGACGGCAATCGCCCCTGTGATAAAAAACAGCAGCGAGAGAACGGCTGCAAATATCGGTCTTTTAATAAAAAACTGCGACAACATTCTGTTGGATTCCTTAACCGCGGCTCGCTACTTCAACGTCTGGGGTGGTGATATTTTCTTGATGTTTATCAAGCAGTAATTGAGCTTGACGAAGCGCCTCTAGCTGTTCGCTGTCGGCCATATCAACCAGGTGTGGCTCAATTTGCATCTTAGGACGAACCCTTTGCATGCCATTGACGACGATTTTGTCGTCTGCCGCTAAACCTTGCTTAACAATGCGTAAACCTTGAACTTTTTCACCTAGGGTGACGCCGCGATACTCCACGGTGCCATCGTTTGCCACCACTAAGACGAACTTGTTGTTCAGATCGGTGCCCACGGCTTTATCGTCAATTAAGATGCCGTCATAGGCGCCGCTACCGGCGGTACGTAATCTGGCGAACAGACCAGGGAGCAAGCTGTTGTCTTCATTGCTAAACGTAGCACGCACTCGAATAGTGCCAGTCTGTCTGTCCATCGAATTATCGACAAAGTCCACTAGGCCTATGTGTTGATATTCGCGCTCGTTGGCCAGCGCCATATACACGGGATTGTCGCCAGCCCTAGGGTCTTTACGCTTTTTCTCGGCGGTTAACTTGACGTATTTTAGATAGGTTTGCTCATCCACATCGAAGTAGGCATACATGCTGGCGGTCGACACTAAGCTGGTTAACACACTCTGCCCCGCAGACACATAGTTACCCGCAGTGACATTGGCGTAGGAGGCTCGGCCATCAATCGGCGCGCGCACTTGGGTATAATCTAAGTCCAACTCGGCGCGTAGCAGCGCCGCTTTTACAGAGGCTACGGCCGCCGTGGTTTGGCGTTTGTTAGACTCGCGAGTATCGAGTAATTCTGCAGATACCGCCTTTTGGGCAAAGAGTTTGCGGGCACGTTCTAAGTCGTTAGTGGCCAGTTGCTCAGCAGAGAGCGCGCTAGCAAGATCTGCTCTTAACCGGGCCACTTCCGCTTCGAACACACTCGCATCGATATGGAATAGCACATCGCCTTTTTTCACTAAGGCGCCTTCTTTAAAGTTTACCGACGCGATATAGCCAGATACGCGTGGCACTAAGGTCACACTCTCTGGCGCCTGCAAACGGCCGGTAAATTCATCCCACTCGGTAACGCGCTCATGCAATACCTGCGCAACATCGACCTTAGGTGCACCCGGTGCTTGCCCCTGCTGGGCTTCGGGTTCACCACAGGCCGAAAGGACAAAAGCCGCCACGGCAGTCAACATCAATATCCGTAAAGGTTGGTTACTTTTCATCTTACAATCCTCATGTGGCAGGCATTTATCTCGTTTAAGACAGACATCAGTGATGGGCACTCGGTCAAAACCAATAAATACCGACTGGTAAAAAATATTATGTACTGGGCGGTAATATATAGTGTAAAATGACTCTGTCAACTTATTTTATACCGACTAGTATTTAATTTTTTGTGACAGCGTGAAACTATGTAGTTAAGCCTTTGAGGTAATTAGCCACAGCGAACGTGCTATGTGGGCTTGAATGGACGATATATTTTGGTGAGTTACTCACCTAACCCGCAGACAGCAGGCAAGAGTGGCTGGACATGAACTAAACCCATGTCTATCCTAGGGGCAATTGAGAATTGAGGAGCCTAATGATGTCAACCGTCACCCAGACGCCCTGCGTAGGTCGCCCACGAGCCTTCGACGCCGACGATGCATTGGCCAAAGCCTTGGAAGTCTTCTGGCAAAAAGGTTTTGAAGGTACATCGTTAACCGATCTGACTCAGGCCATGGGCATCAACAAACCCAGCCTATATGCCGCCTTTGGTAACAAAGAGCAGCTTTTTCTGAAAGCGATCGAGTTATACGAGCAGCGACCCTGTGCATTTTTCTATCCTTCGCTTGAAAAAGAAACCGCCTATCAAGTGGTTGAGGCCATGCTCTATGGCGCAGCATCATCTTTAGTGGATGAGAGTCACCCCCAAGGCTGCTTGATTGTTCAAGGCGCCCTCGCCTGTAGCGAAGCCGGACAAGCGATCAAAGATACCTTAATTACCCGCCGCCGTGATGGTGAACAGGCACTATGCCAACGCCTGCAACGGGCAAAGGATGAAGGCGATTTACCCGCAGATGCCGATCCGCTGCTTCTGTCTCGATACATTGGCACAGTGCTTCAAGGCATGGCGGTGCAAGCCACCAATGGCATATGCCCTGGAGAATTACGCAAAGTCGCCGAGCTAGTGTTAGCCAACTTTCCGAAAAATAATGCGTGATAGTGCGACTAGCTAAGAACCATTGACATAAACCCCAGCAAACACTGGGGTTTATGCTTTTAAGCCGCTATCGAAATTAATCTTGAGATTAGTGCTGAACTTGGTGAGTGACTAAGCTTGGGCGCAGCAGATTGTCGTGGACAGGGCAACGGTTACACACAGTATCTAAAAACTCGCTCTTTTGTGCATTGGTTAAGTCAGCATCAATGCTGGCATTGATGGCAATTTCTTTAAATCCCACAGGATCATCCGAAGGCTGGCCTAGTAATCCCGCCGAATTCATCACGGCTCTGACATGCACATCGAACTGGTGAATGGTGATATTGCGCTCACGCGCAACCATCTTAGCAATCGCCGAGATACAGCCTCCGAGCGAAAATAAAAAGGTCTCTAAGGGATTAGCGCCTTCATTGGTCGCGCTGGGTTGATCGATAATCAGCAAATGCTCACGCACCTGCGCCGTAACCTTCCAACCGCTTCCCATATGTGTGGTGACTTCAACGACTTTATCCGCCATGACTTGCTCCATTAGTTTTTTTTCAATCAGATTATTCTAATGATTAAAAAACCAAAAGTCACAAGTTAAGATCACAGTTTTATGGCCTAACTCTTTTTGTCATAAACAATCTCGGCCACATCACAAATCGCAAAATGATTAGGTTCGTTATAGGCACTTATGATATAAATTTCCGATTAGGAATAGGATGATACGGAAATAAGATGCGTGTTTGCAGCCCAACAAGGAATGAATTTCAGCGAGTAATAAATAACCCGCTGACGTTGTTGACTGCGGCTTGCTTATTTTTATTCTCTGCCACAAGCCACTCCTCCTTTGCCCAAGAAAGCCAAAGTAGCCCACAAGCCGTAGGCCATAGCATCACCTTAGCCGCCGAAGACAGCTGGCCGCCGTTTGCCAATCAGTTTGGTCAAGGGATCTCCCATCGCCTTATCGCGGCGGCATTCAAACAATCTCGAGTGGAAGTCAATAGCCTAGTTGTACCCTATAGCCGCGCCCTTATGATGGCCGAGAAAGGTGCCGTCGATGGAGTCTTTAACGTGACCCGCGAGGCGAGTACCGAGCAACGGTTTGTGTTTGGTAACACGCCGCTATTTGTGGCGAAAGCCTCTTTTTATCAACGTAAACAACGCCCGCTTATCGCCGCCAATAAATGGGAAATTCCTAAGGGCAGCATAGTCGGAGTCATAAAAAGTTATGAGTATGGCGATGAGTTTCCCGAACTGGTGAAACAGCGCCAACTGAATGTCATCACGGTCGCCAACCAACAGCAACTGATTAATCTGTTGATGATTGGCCGAGTCGATGCGGCAGTTATGTTCGATTTAGTCGCACAGGAAAACCTGCAAAAAATGGGCGTCAGTGACGATGTGATCCCCGCCTTTAACAACCACAGCAGCGAGATTTATCTGGCCTTTTCGAAGGAAAACCCCAAAGCCGCACAACTCGCTAAAGAGCTAGATCTGGGCTTAACCCAGTTAAAAGCCAATGGACAGTATCAACAACTGCTTAGCACTAAGTAACCCTTCAAACCGCCATTAGCTGCCTTGGGTACGGATAATCTCTTGATTCACCCAATGTAACAGCTGCTTAATCGCTTTCGAGAGGATCTGATTCTGCCGCACTATGTAACCCAAACTGGTGCTCGGGAATTGTGGTAATGGCGTGACTTTACTCTTTAAGTGCGTCTTAGTGTAAATCGAAAACTCAGGCACAATCGCCACCCCAAAGCCCGCTTCGGCCCAATCGATTTGTGCATCCACACTGCCGACTTCCATGATCCGATAACGGGGTAAATTTAAGGTCGGTAATGCGGGATCGAGCAACTCGCGGGTACGGGTATCATGGCCGAGCAGAATCAAAGTCGGCCGCTCCGCATGGGGCATATCATGGCTGGCTTGGCTTTGCTGCCACAGCTGCAAATTATCCCCAAGGGCACACCATTTGATTTGCTGTAACTCGGTAAAATGCAGCGGCTGACTCTCTTTTTGCGCGATCACAAAGCCTAAATCTGCCTCGGCATTAGTCACCAATTCTGAGGCTTGGGAAGATGTGGTATTAAGCAGGGAAAAATCAATCCCGGGGAATTCCGCTTTAAATAACTGAAATGGCTGAATAAGCAGCAACCGCGAAATGATATCGCTGGCCGCTATGGTCAAGGTGCCTTGACTGAGATCGTTGATGGCATTGAGATCCGCCTGACACACTTGCAGTTCCATCAAGGTCTTCTGGCTGCTCTCGAGCAAACGAAACCCCGCCTGAGTTAGCCTAAACGGATTGCGCTCAATCAACTTAACTCGAGTATTCTGCTCCAGTTGTTTGATATGCAAGCTGACATTAGGCTGCGTCATATGCAGCGCCGCTGCCGCCTTTCCGAAGTGCTTACACTCGGCTAAGGTCACGAAGGTCTTTAACCAATGAAGTTCGAGCATCGCATTCATCTCCATCCATCAATTCAGCTCACCCTATGATATATGATTTCCTTATCACGACGATAACTATAATTAATTTCTCTTATTCATTAAGCAGGTCTAGCATAATCGCTTAATTCCTGTGGAGATGATGTTATGCCGTCTATCGTAGTTGTTGGTGCAAATTGGGGTGATGAAGGCAAAGGCCGAATCGTAGATTATTTAGCCGCAGATGCTGCAGCGAGTGTCCGCTTCCAAGGCGGTAACAACGCAGGCCATACGGTCGTTAACGACTTTGGCACCTTTAAATTACACCAATTACCTAGCGGTATTTTCAATCCAAACTGCGTTGCAGTACTTGGCCCAGGCATGGTGATCAGCCCTGAAAAACTCAGTGTTGAAATCGCTGAAGTCGAAGCGGCAGGCATTGAAGTTAAACTGTGCATTTCTGACCGTGCGACCCTGTGCTTACCTATCCATGCACTGGAAGATACCTTAGAAGAACAACGTTTAGGCGATCTGGCCTATGGTTCAACCCGTCAAGGGATTGCCCCAGCCTATGGCGACCGCGTAATGAAGAAAGGTATTCTGGTTGGCTGGTTAAACCAACCCGAAGTGCTGCAAGAACGCATTCAATTTATGCTCGACTGGAAACTGCCCCAGTTAAAAGCACTGTACCCAAGCTGTGACTTTAGCCAAACGGCCGCCGAAATGACCCAATGGTTGTTGGATGTGACCGCCCCATGGCGCCCATTTATTTGCAACGTCACAGAGCCATTAAAAGCCTTACAAAAACAAGATGCTAACTTGTTATTTGAAGCGCAATTAGGCGCGGGTCGTGACTTGATTTACGGTGAGTATCCTTACACTACCTCTTCTAACGTGACGGCGGCTTTCGCAGGTCTGGGTAGTGGTTTACCGGCTCTGCGTCCAGAGCGTGTGATTGCCGTAGCTAAAGCTTTCAGCTCATCTGTCGGTACAGGCACCTTAGTGACTGCGATGGAAGAGCAGGATGATTTCCGTAAAAATGCCAACGAGTTTGGTGCAACTACGGGTCGTCCACGTGATATGGGTTACTTCGATGCGGTTGCAACTCGTAACGGTGTTGAACTGCAAGCAGCGACTGAAATCGCTCTGACCAAGATTGACTGCCTGACTGGCATGAAAGATCTTAAGATTTGTGTTGCCTACGAAGGCGAGCACACTGAAAACCCCATTTGGCCTCAAACTGCGGCATTAAGCCCAGTGTACGAGCAAATGGAAAGCTGGAGCGAAGACATCACTGGCTGTCGCACCTTCGAAAGCTTGCCAAAGGCGGCGCAACATTATGTTGAGCGTATCGAAGCCTTAATGGGCGTGCGTGTGAGCATGGTGTCTGTAGGACCAGAACGCGACCAGATGATCATTCGCTAAGCGCTAGGCTTTAGCCACCGATTACCCTACAAAAAAGCCATATTCGTTTCGGCGAATATGGCTTTTTACTTTGTGTCGTCTAGATATTCTCAATCCTAACCACCTAATTTACCCACACCTTGGGTTTTGTTTAGCCCGATAAACCGCTAGACTGCGCTCAACCAACATACTTCATATCGAAAACGCCATGCCGCAATTTAGCCCAAGTTATTCTTTCCCTGTGCAAATTTACTATGAAGATACCGATTTTTCTGGCGTGGTGTATCACCCCAACTTTTTGAAATACTTCGAGCGCGCCCGTGAGCATGTGATTGGTGCCGAGTGCTTACGCAACCTCTGGCAACAGCAGCAATTGGGTTTTGCGGTATATCGCAGCGACATGTTGTGCCACGAAGGGGTGGAGTTTGCCGATATCATCGATATCCGCACTAAGTTCTACTTTGAGAGTAAATATCGCACCGTCTGGCATCAGGAAATTTGGCGCCCAAATGGTAAAAAACCGGCGGTCACCGCCACCATTGAAATGGTGTGCATGAATCAGGCGCGCCAACTTGCGCCCATGCCCGCCGACTTAATCGCCCAATTAAGCCTAGGGATGTGAAGCTAAGCCAAGGGATGTGAACCATTAACGCAGAGCATTTCGGGTCTGGGTCTTAGCTGGTTCCAGTTCATTTCAAGCTCTGCGGCCCGCATCGGCTTGGCATAAAAAATCCCTTGTATACGGTCGACGCCCATCTTCACTAACATATCGTGGATATTAAGGGTCTCAACCCCTTCGACCGTCACCTCATAGCCGAGCTTTTTCGCAATATTAATGCTGGCCTCAAGGATATATTCTGAAGGTTGGTTCGGCTCAAGATCCCGAAGAAAGGCTTTATCGATTTTGACTTCATTGGCGGGTAAATGCTTTAAATACGCCAACGATGAATGGCCGGTACCAAAGTCATCGATTGCCAATTTCACCCCAAGACGACGGATTTGTTCTAAGGTATCCACGGCCTTGTTTAAATCGGCCATCAGAGTGCTCTCGGTGATCTCAATCATCAAGCATTCTGGTGGTAATTTATAATGCTCGAGGCGAGTCGCGATATCATGGGGCAAGGTTTCACTGTCGAGATCTCGAGTCGAGAGATTAAGCGCCACACACACAGACACGCCCGCCGCACGCCACTTTACCTGCTGCTGTAACACTTGCTCCAGCGCCCAATGGCTCACTAAATCGATCATCCCGGCGCACTCTGCCAGCGGAATAAATTCTCCCGGGGAAATAAACCCGAGCTCCTCATGCTCCCAGCGGATCAAGGCTTCGACTTGGGTGCAGGCGCCCGTGTGAATATCCTGCTTAGGCTGATACACCATATACAGATGATTTCGCTGCAAACCACTGGGAAGGCTGTCGATAATCTTAAGCTCCCTCAATTGGCGGATATCGTCATTCTCGCTGTAACAGGCGATAGCACTACGGGTTGCGCGGGCCTTTTTAAGGGCAAGATCCAGCCTTCTGAGCATATGGCTAACATCGGCATGATGCTTAGCAAGTTGCAGACAACCAATCTGCATCCGCACACTGACGGGGGTATCTTTAATTTTAAAGGGCACCTGTAGTCGGCCGCGTAAATGCAGCAGTTGCTCCTCGGACAGACTTTGCTCGTAATAGAGGAAAAACTCATCGCCGTTTAGACGCGCAATCAACTTAGGTTTAAGGCTTAGACTGGTTAAGCGCTCGGCAAACTGCTTAAGCAGAATATCGCCAAACACAAAACCAAAGAGATCATTTACATAGCGAAAGCGATAAATATCGATAAGCACTAAAGTGCCTTGGGTGATGGGCATCAATGCGGTCAGAGAACGCTTAAGCCCGACACGGTTATTCAACCCTGTGAGTTTATCCTTACCCATGCCCGCAGGCAGCGCTGCGAGCATCTCGTTTAAGGAATGGTAAAGCGGTGCAAACTCCTGTGGCACCACAGGCACATTCAAAGGACGGCGTTCAATCTTTTGCTGATCGAGCTGCGGGCATAATTGCGCCAAAAATCGCTGCTGTAACCGCAGCGCTTGGTATCTAGCGAGTAATATATAAAGCACGGCTATCAAGATGATACCCAGTGCTAAACCGATAAATCCCAGAATAACCATAATTTGGCCTCAATCTTACCACGTAAGCTTAACCACCATTCTCCCCTGACTCAGGGCAAGAATGGCTTCCCTATAGGCCCTACGACTACTGGTAACTCTCTCTGATTGAATGGAATTTATCCATAAATTCGTCACTAGCTAAATCATTCGCCGAGACGGGTAAACCACGACTCACAAAGACTTCCATCCGTTGCTCGAAATCGGCTCCGGCACGTAACTCACCGGTGTAAAAGGCTGCGGCACGGATAAAATCTAAATAGGTCACATGGTCTGGCAGATAAGGTAAATCCGCCCAGCGCTCAACCACTTCCATCACCTCTGGCGCAAAATCCCAACTCTTTAATACTGCGCGTCCTAATGGGCCTTGCATTTTACGTACTAAAGAGCGCAATTGATCAATACTGGTGAATAACTCTGGATGAGCTTCGGCTTCGGTCAAAACAGGTAATGCACCGATATTATGGACTAAACCTGCCAGTGTTAAGGTATCTAAATTGAGCTGCCCAGGGTGACGTCTATTATACATTTGCAACATGGCACAGGCGGCCGCCGTTACTTCAATCGAGGTGCGCCACACTTCGTCCATCACTTCCCAAACCATTTCATTGGTGGAAATAAATAGCTGCTCCATCGCCACTGAGGTCGCAATACTCTTGATTTGGATGAGGCCAATTCGAGACACTGCGCTACTAATGCTCTCGGCGGGAATGCCGCGGCTATATAAGGCACTGTTGGCCACTTTAATGATACGCGCCGAAATCGCCGCGTCTTGACCTATCACCTCACCCACTTGCTTTAGGCTCGCATCTGAGCGACTCACCACTTCTTGCACCCGCATGGCCACTTCGGGCAGGGTTGGCAACACTAAAGCATCATCTTTTAATTTTTTGAGTAATCCGACTAACAGTAGATGTTCAGTAGACATCTTCGCTCCCATCAATCTGCAAACATAAATCTTCAATAGTTGGAGTATATCAGTTGCCCACCGATTGATGGGCAGAAAAAAGCAACAGACGTTAATTATTTGTATGACGCTGTTATCAATTTCACCGATAACGGCATACGAAACTTCTTGGCTATCCCTTGATTCGCTTAAGCGAAATCGCGCTAAGCAGACGAGACATCGCCAATCCGCAGACAAGCGTCATCGCCCGCCATCACCTAGCTTAGGGGTATATTCGTAAAATGCGAACTATACCTAATCTTAGACGAGGTGATTTGCATAACCCTACTTTGATTGTGTAAAATGCCGCCCCCGCGCACTGCGCCTCCATCTACCAACCAATTCGAGAGTCATTATGTTCAAACCTGAGTTGTTATCTCCCGCTGGGACGCTGAAAAACATGCGTTACGCTTTTGCCTATGGTGCAGATGCCGTGTATGCCGGCCAGCCGAGATATAGCCTAAGGGTTCGTAATAATGACTTTAAAATGGAAAACCTAGCCACAGGTATCGAAGAAGCCCATGCGCTGGGTAAAAAGCTTTATGTGGTGAGTAACATTGCCCCCCACAACGCCAAGCTCAAAACCTATATCAAGGATATGGAACCCGTAGTGGCGATGAAGCCCGATGCGCTGATCATGTCCGACCCAGGTTTAATTATGATGGTGCGTGAGGCGTTCCCTGAGCAGGTGGTGCATTTATCGGTACAAGCCAACGCCATTAACTGGGCGTCGGTAAAATTTTGGCAAACCCAAGGCATTAAACGAGTGATTTTATCCCGTGAATTATCCTTGGATGAAATTGAAGAAATCCGCCAACGCTGCCCCGACATCGAGTTAGAAGTGTTTGTTCACGGCGCCCTGTGTATGGCCTACTCGGGTCGTTGTTTGCTGTCGGGTTACATCAACAAACGCGATCCAAACCAAGGCACTTGCACCAACGCCTGTCGTTGGAAATACGATGTGCATGAAGCGCAGCAAACCGACTCGGGCGATATCATTGCCACCCCAAATGCGGTACAAATTGAGACGCCGACCTTAGGCGCGGGTCCTGCGACCGACCAAATCTTCCTGCTGCAAGAGGCCAATCGCCCAGGCGAATACATGCCAGCGTTTGAAGATGAGCATGGCACTTATATCATGAACTCTAAGGACCTGCGCGCAATTCAACACGTTGAGCGTTTGGCCAAAATGGGCATCGACTCGCTGAAGATCGAAGGCCGTACTAAGTCGTTCTACTATGTGGCCCGTACCGCCCAGCTATACCGTCAGGCCATCGACGATGCCGCCTCAGGCAAGAGCTTCGATCGCAGCTTGATGAACCAACTCGAAGGCTTAGCGCACCGCGGCTACACCGAAGGTTTCTTACGTCGCCACGTACATGATGAATATCAAAACTACGACTATGGCTACTCAGTCAGCGATACCCAACAATTTGTGGGTGAATTAACCGGTAAACGCAATCTGGCTGGCCTTGCCGAAATCGAAGTGAAGAACAAATTCTCTGTCGGTGATAGTGTTGAATTAATGACGCCACAGGGCAATATCAGTTTGACCATCGAACAACTCGAGAACCGCAAAGCCGAATCGGTTGAAGCGGGATTAGGTTCGGGCCATACCGTTTACTTGCCCGTGCCGAAAGAGGTTGATCTGAACCACGGCATTTTACTGCGTAACCTGCCCCAAGGTCAGGATACCCGCAACCCACACGAAGCAGGCTAAGGCATGGCATTACTGATCGACGACAGCTGCATCAATTGCGACATGTGTGAACCTGAATGCCCGAATCAGGCCATCACCATGGGGGAAGAAATCTATGAAATCGACCCAGACCGCTGCACTGAATGCGTAGGCCACTATGATAAGCCGACCTGCGTCTCCGTCTGTCCGATTGATTGTATTGACCCCGACCCTAACCGCGTCGAGTCCCACGACGAGCTGTTGGTCAAATTTGCCATACTCACGCAAAAAATTTGAGTGGGCGCTAGCCTTCCAAGCTAAACAAAAAGCCCCGCAATATCAGCGGGGCTTTGTTTATCACTTGATTACAGCCAAGATAGCATTAACTCAAACTTGGGGATTTAGCCAAAATCACCGTTGGTTTTGCCTCAAGCTGCAAACGCACAATGGCATCGGCCAGCTTTTCAACGCTTAAGCGAATGGGTGTCGGCAGGCTGGCAAATTCGATACTGAGCAGCAGGTTTTTCACTTCAAGCCCTAGCTCGGTATCGCCTTCGATGCTCAGTTTTCGTTGGAAAAACAGCGTATCAGGATCTTCTTTTGCCGCAGCGACCAATAATAGCTCGGCGGAATTGGCACTAAAGCTGACCTGGGCATCGGTCAGATCACGCACCTGCCAGCGGCCATCGAAACTCACTTCAAAATACAGTTTTAAATCTTCAACCCGAATCGCAACCCACTTGCCCGCCAAGAAATCTAACTCGCCATCTTCGGCCTGCGGCGCCAGCAGCTGCGTTAGGAGTTGACTAAGCACCTTGGCCTTAAGGCTAAAGGGCACTTTGGAGAGTGGCAAACGGATAAGCTTTGGGGTGAGTTCGAGCAGTTGTTTTGCAAGATTAGCTGAAAAAACAGCGGACATAAGCGGTTACCTAAGGCTAAAAAACACTATATCTCCCAGTTTACCGAGATTTTATGATCTTAAACCTGTTTTAAATCAATTCACCGCCAATCAATCTTCCCTACACTCTGCCCCTGTTATTTTATCGGGAGCACCATTATGGAGTTGTTGTGTCCAGCAGGAAACCTGGCCTCGCTAAAGTCGGCGCTGCAGGCCGGAGCCGATGCTGTCTACCTTGGGTTAAAGGATGATACCAATGCACGTTCGTTCGCGGGCTTAAACTTCACCCCCGCAAAATTACAGGAAGCCGCCACGCTCACCCATCAGCGGGGCAAGAAAATCTTCCTCACCTTGAATACTTTTCCTAAGCCGAATGAGGAACACCGCTGGTATCAAGCCATCGACTTGGCGGCCAACATTGGCGTCGACGCCTTAATTGTCGCCGATCTGTCACTGCTCGACTATGCCCATAGGCAATATCCGCATATTCCGCTGCATTTATCGGTACAGGCGAGCGCCACCAACTTGGGCGCACTGAGCTTTTATAAAGAGGCTTTTAATATCGCGCGGGTGGTATTACCCAGAGTACTGTCGATGAAACAAGTGCGCGACCTCGCCAAGGTCAGCCCGGTCGATTTAGAGGTCTTTGCCTTTGGCAGTCTGTGCATTATGGCCGAAGGCCGCTGCCACTTATCCTCCTATGTCACTGGCCAATCGCCAAATACTGGTGGCTCTTGCTCGCCAGCGAAACACGTGCGCTGGCAGGAACAGGGCCAAGACAGATTGACCCGCCTCAACGAGGTCTTGATTGATAAGTCAGGGCTCGATGAGCAAATGGGTTACCCTGTGGTCTGTAAAGGCCGCTATCTCACCCAAGACGATGATAAACCGCAATATCTGCTCGAGTCTCCCACCAGTTTAAATACCCTTAGCTTGCTGCCTGAGCTTGCCAAGGCGGGCATAGTGTCACTCAAGATTGAGGGGCGTCAGCGCAGCCCTGCCTATGTAGAACAGGTGACCAAGGTTTGGCGTCAAGCGATTGATACTTATTTTAATAATCCAGATAAATTCCAGACTCAGGCCCATTGGGAACAAGCCCTCGCGAAAGTCTCCGAAGGCCAAATTACCACCTTAGGCGCCTACGAGCGTGACTGGCAATAGCCCTAGCGATAACCAGAAGAAGAAACGATTATGAAAATTTCCCTCGGCCCACTGCTCTATTGCTGGGAAAAACAACAGGTCATCGACTTTTACCAGCAGGTGGCCAACTGTCAGATCCCGTTAGTGTATTTGGGTGAAGCCGTTTGTAGCCGTCGACGCGAACTCAAGTTTGGCGACTATCTAGAACTGGCCAAAATGCTCAAATCTGCGGGTAAAGAGGTGGTGCTGTCGACACTCGCCCTTATCGAAGCGCCCTCTGAATACACTGAGCTTAAACGTCAGGTCGACAATGGCGAATTTAGCATTGAGGCCAACGATATGGCGGCCGTGTATCTCGCCAAGGAGCACAAGCTGCCCTTTGTCTGCGGCGCCAGTATCAACAACTACAACCGCGCCAGTTTAGATATTTTGCAGCGCTTTGGTATGCAGCGCTTTGTGATGCCAGTAGAACTGTCGAAGACTTGGCTTAGCCAAGTGGTCGCGCACAAGCCCACATTCGAAGTCGAAGTGCTCGGCCATGGCTATTTGCCACTCGCCCACTCGGCGCGCTGCTTTACTGCAAGGCATCAACACTTGTCGAAGGACAGCTGCGAAACCGTTTGCCGCCAATACAGCAAGGGCTTACTGGCACAGACGCAAGAGGCGCAACCTTTGCTCAGGTTAAACGGCATCCAAACCCAGTCGGCCAACTGTGTCGATTTGCGCAGCGAACTCAATGAAATGATAAAAATGGGCGTCGATGTATTTCGGGTTTCACCCAGCAGCTTAGCCTGCATCAGTAAGGCCGATGCACTGGTCGAGGCGTTAAAGACTGGGGCAACGGATGCTCAGTTTCCTCGAAGCGATGAACACTGTAACGGTTACTGGTTTGGCGAGGCGGGACTGAAATCCTTAAGCTGATAGCTTTATGGATTAATCACTAAAATCACTCACTCGGGAGCTTGCTCCTGAGCGAGTGATTGTGGTGAGAGCAGCAGCGCCCCCGTCCACCCCAATAAACTCCCAAGCCCAATCCACTCCAGCAATGCCGGCCACCACAAATCGGGCCTAGGCAGTTGCAACACCATTTCTTGATAGAAAGGCCTGTCGCCCTCGGTTAAGCCCAGATCTAATAGCGGTGCATAGAGAAAGGTCATCATGCTCAGCAACACCACAAGCGCTAACAATAGCGTCAAGGATTGCCGCCTCTGTGAATTAAGCCCAGCCCAAAGCAGATAACAGATTGCACTTGTGCTGCCGAAGTAAAAAAACCACTTCAGGGCAAGAATATGCAAGTGATACACATTGACCGGAAACAACCCCACACAGGCCAAAGCTAAAAACGTCAGCGCCAGCGCACAAAAGAAGGGGTATCCCCAAAAACCACTCACGGTTTGCAAGGATGAAAGGCAATAAAAAACAATGCTTAAGCTACCAAAAAACAAGCCGCCATTGAGCACTACCGCCAGGGATGAATGCCCGTAGGTGCCTAATTCACTCAAGGTATGATTCAAAAAGTTGAAGGATCGGGTCTCTGTGTGTTCGAAGCCTAACACCGCCACACCTATCCCGAGCAATAATCCAAAAATACCAATAAAACCAAACTTAGTGGCGAGCGCAAAACCTCTTGTCGCGACATTCATTTTTGTAACAGTCATGGATAATTTAGCCTAACCAAAGTAGTACTAACTTACATGGAATTGAAAAGAATTAAAGCGGCGTTCATCCTCTTTAGGATAAATATTTTATTTCATCACTATTTACGACTTTTTAGTCACTGCCCTGCCAACCCTACACTTAGTCATATTTCAATTTCAAATATGCAAATAGCGAGTAAAAATCGCATAAAAATGCACAAGTCATTCAGTGAATTATGGATTTTAATCGATGTTAACTAACCCATGACAATTGATGTTAACTAGCTCACATTGCATCAGCTAAGACTGAAGTGCCGTTACCTATAACGACCAAAAAAACAACAAAAGCTGAATATTCGAAGAATCTAAGGAAAAAATTTGCACAAAACCGACCTTAGATGCTAACAAGAACAAGAATAAAACAACTCGATAAACCTGCCATAATAGACCAACATAAAATATTGATTTTATTATTTAAAAACAAAACAAACCTTCAAAATCCGCCAAGATCAGTATTCAGAAATTGCCCAAATAACTATGCTATTTTGCTGCTTATCTCAAACAAATTTCCGAATCGTTTTACATGGCGGCGCTAAGCGAGTAATCTTCCCCCTTCTCGATTTTGAGTTGAATGAAAATGCATCCAATATCCGCCTAACATGCGGCTTTGAGGGGCAATTTGTTCAAGATTATTTGTGCGATTCGTACTTTAAGGTGTACACCATTGGCTACTGAACATAAAAACCGCAACATTAAGACGATACTCACCTTTATCGTCCCTTCGCTGATCGGTCTGCTGTTGTTTATGACCCCTATCAGCTACAACGACGCGATAACCATCCCTATCGCAATCATCTCTAAAGCGCTGCAAAGCGTGTTAAGCGATGTATTAACCTTAATCGTGACTGTGATAGTTGTCGCCATGGCCTTGGCTTCGTTGCTGACTAAGTTACTCAAACCTAAGTTTGTGTTGAACAATCACTTCCTCAATGGGTTACTCAACATCAGCCCGCTGTGGCTTGCGACGCGCGTCGTCGGCGCCATCTTTATCGTACTAACCTACTTAGGCATTGGCCCCGAAGCCATTCACTCATCGAGCACTGGCGCCTTAGTACTGAACGATCTGTTACCCGTACTCTTTTCGGTGTTTATCTTCGCCGGTATGTTACTGCCGCTGCTGTTAAACTTCGGCCTATTAGAGCTATTTGGTACCCTGCTGACCAAGGTAATGCGCCCCGTGTTTAACCTGCCGGGTCGCAGCGCCATCGACTGTATGGCCTCTTGGTTAGGTGATGGTAGCGTTGGGATTTTGCTGACCAGTAAGCAATACGAAGCGCGTTTTTACACCCAAAGGGAAGCCGCGGTTATCGGTACCACCTTCTCGGCGGTGTCTATTACCTTCAGCTTAGTGGTGATCTCACAGGTGAAGTTAGAGCATATGTTTGTGCCCTTCTACCTGACAGTATGTTTAGCGGGTTTTGCGGCAGCCGTGATTGTGCCTAAGCTGCCACCACTGTCGTGGAAGAAAGATAACTATATCGACGATACGCCACGTCAACCCGATGATGAGATGATCCCCGCTGGGCACGGCGCACTCTCTTGGGGCTTTGATAAAGCACTCGAGAAAGCTGCCAGTGCTGGTGGTGTAAAAGCCGTTTTAAATGAAGGCGTTAAAAACGTTATCGATATGGTGTTTGGCATTCTCCCCGTGGTAATGGCCATTGGTACCACGGCGCTGATCATCGCCGAGCATACGCCTATCTTCAATTACTTAGGTATGCCATTCATTCCGTTACTAGAACTGCTGCATATCCCCGAAGCGACCGAAGCCTCTAAAACCATAGTTGTCGGCTTTGCCGATATGTTTATCCCGTCGATTTTAGCCAGCTCTATCGAATCGGATATGACACGCTTTGTGATTGCCGCCTTATCAGTCACGCAGCTGATTTACATGAGTGAAGTGGGCGCGCTGCTGATTGGCAGTAAGATCCCAGTGAATTTTGTTGAGCTTTTTGTCGTGTTCGTACTGCGCACCTTAGTGACTCTGCCAGTGATTGCCGGCGTGGCTCACCTGCTGTTCTAAGCGCAACATCATCTTAAATATCAAGGGGAGTCAGATTAACTGACTCCCCTTTTTTATACTGTACAAACTCCACTCGTAACCACACTACTCAGTTTAAGAATAAAAGCAAAATAGCCATATGATCTGCTCAACGAATTTATTGCCATTGTTTCCCCAGTGACACGCCGTGAATATATCCCTATAGGCTCGACGGCGACATCCATGTCGCCAACGGTCACTGGTGCCCCAATGCCAATTTTAACTACCCATTTGTCGTATGTACGCAAAAAGCTAAGGGACAAAAGCGAGCTATGTTTTGCGCGAAACTATCTCCATTTCGGATAAACAAAAATAATTCCAAACGCTAAGTCGCGATGAACTTAAGGATGTAACGCTTGGCTTGAGGCTTTTCCTTTACACCATTTGCCGCTGTTATGCTGCTTTTTAAATGCACACATGCTATCCCATCGACCACTTATGCCACTGTATTGACGACGAAACTCTTTGGCTGACGTGAGCCACGCATCGGGTGCAATACCTAATTCATTGAGTAGTTTCGGCCGCTGATTATCGATATAGCCTTTCTTATCAAGACGGATGGCGCGGCCTGTCCAATCAATCAGTTCGAGATAATCGGCAAAATGAAATGGAATACCAGTTTGCTCATTCAGGTGAGCTGCGCCATCGAATTGGACGAGAGACTTGTGAAGAATATGAGCTTGATTGGTTGCGGAGTCAGTTAGTGGCGTTGAGATAGCTAATGGGCGCTTGGGTGAATCTAGCGAGTTAATTCGCTCCTGAATCGATGTAAAATCAGAGGATTGCAAAGAATCGGCAATGCCTGCTCTGATTGGATTTAAATCCACATACATCATACAGGCCAGTAGTGCTTGCTCATCTAACAGCGCTTGCGACTTAAATCGGCCCTCCCAAAAGGCGCCCTTGCACTCATCTTCACGATTAGCCTTACGGGCAATTTCTTCGTTTAAACAGCGCATAAACCAGGAGATACTGCTTAATCGCTCATGCCACTGGGTAATTAAGCCATCGAGCAACATGCGTTCAGCGTCGATTAATGCATCACCATTCATATACTTAGTAGCAATTGCATGACCTTTAGTAATTTGGCACCAACGACTGATAATGTCTTTTTGCGTTAACGATTTGGCCTTATCGACATCTATTTTAAGCACTAAGTGGTAATGGTTACTCATCACCGCATAAGCGCAAATATCGATACAAAATATCGCAGACAAGGCTTTGATTTTATCAACAATCCAGCCACGTCGATGCTCGTAACTGCGCCCTGAAAACTTATCCTCACCGCACAAAAAAGCCCTTCTGACACAGCGATTTATCACATGATAGAAGGGCGTTGCATTAGCATCAATTAGCTGTCTTCTGGCCGAAGTCATAGCAAACTCCACACAGACAAAATCAGGATAATTTAAAGCCTAGGTGAAGGTGCTGAAAAACACAAAAAGATATGGCTGTCCCCGCTTTTCCCTTTATTAGAGTTTTTTTTATTTTAGAGACTAAATCCTCAAAATCTGTCATTTGAGCCATGCTCGAATATTCTCCTTGAAGCCTAACGCCGCGCTAAGCGGCACAAAACGCTTGGCTAAAATTAGCGAGGAACGAGCACAAGCCAAGCGTTGTGTGTCCGCCCTTGAGCGCTTTGTTATAACTCAGCTTCACGGATTACCTTGTTATGATAATCGATGCTTTTTTGAGAAATACGATGAGCTGAGACCTGCTTAATTTCTTTTAGCGTTAACTCGATAGCACCATAGTCGCACATCACATGATGATTAGGGCATAAAACAATTATGTTTTCTGGTGTATCAGAACCATTGTGTGGAGCACCTAATGGAATTATATGGTGAGCCTCTGAGTACAATTTATCATTTGATAGCTGTATTTGGAGACCGCAAATTTGACATGAGTTGTTGTGGAGTAACTTTAATTTTCTAGCTAAGTTTGTATCACGTAAAACGCGGTATGTCGTTGTATATTCCCGCTCTGGTTCTTTGGTACCTGCCGGTAAATCTGCTGCTTTAGGGGTGTAAGATAATTTATTTCTGAGCCCCCACATTCCTGCGCCTAAGCCATTAACCGAATAGAAAAGATCTTGACCGTTTTTAAAGCCATCAGAATCTGATGACAAATCTTGAATTCTACGGCGAATTACAGCTTTCCAAGTTTTAGGAAGGTCACTTCTTAGTTTTGACACTTCTGAATAAATGTCATCATAACTGGCAACTCCGCCTAGATTTTCAAGAGCTTGAACTATGTCTTGTTCCCATGACGGCATCGCCAATATCTCCCTGAGTTATAACGTCTAATTCAATGGTGCATCAACACTGGTATTACAAAGAATAAGTAACTTAAAGCAAAGAATGCCAGACGTTATATGCATCCATTGAAATTTCTTGTTAGGCTATCCTATTTTTGATATTTCAACAGATTTTATTTGATAATCATCAAACTCTGGTTGAGTTATACACGCTATATTTATTTCACCAACAGATGGTATTTCTTCTTTTTTTATTCTCTTTAGAGTGTTTTTATAATCAATAATAAAATCTGTTTTAAAAACAATATTTATGCCGCCTTCTATAACATCGCGCAAAGCTGTAACATCATTTTGCTCATTTAGGTAGCCAAAGTAATATTTCTTTTTTATTTCATAGTTAATTAGAAAGTTATCAACTGATTTTTTATTACCATTGATATCACGAATATAAAATGGAGGAGTAATTTCGGTTGGACAGTAACCTTCTTCAGACTTCTCATATTGTGCTAATGTATCTGATGAGAGCTTTTTTAAATCGTTTGCTAACGCTTTAACAACATCAATATCATTGACATTGAATATAGCGTCTCGATGAATCTGGTCTCCTTTGTTGAAGAAAGCTTGGAATGTCGGATTTGCATTGACTGAAGATATTTCGGTAACTAAAACAGGGATCTCAATATCAATCTTCCATTTTTCACTTAATGCTTCATGAGCAGTATAGAGTGAAATACCCAATCGCTTCGCTTTATTTATAGCGGTTGAAGAGAATCCATTGGAAGATACTAATACCCCTTTGTTCGCATTAACATCTTGCATTACTGAATGAAGTGAGTCTACAACACCTACGCTAACTTTACCTTTATAGTCCTTACATTCGATGATGGTTTTAATTTTCATTCCTGCGATTTCGGAAGTGATTAAAACATCAATTTGCCTTGGGCCATCTTTACCTTCAAGTTTTATGTCATGCTCAACCTTTTCATAGTCTGGTTGCTTAACCAGTTGAGCAAATATCTTTTCCGTAAGTTTTTCAAATTTAGTACCAGACTTCATTATTACTCCTTAATGGGAAGGTAGCCTAACGCCCGCAGTTGCGGCTGGTTTGGAGCGCAGCGGAAAACCAGTCCGCCAACCTGCGCTTGTTAAATGGTTTGTTCATTGCTGCATGTAACCTTTAAATTCTTTCAGGCTATTTGCAATTTTAATTGCCGTATCTGGTGCCATACCAACACACCAATAAATCTAGCCACCCATTTTAAATCAATAACATAATGCACTTTCGGTTTACCTACAACTTGTGTGAGCTAAAATGACTTGAGTGGGAGTCATCAAAAGTCGCAGGAACAGCATCTAAGGCAAAAAATTACGCTAATTCCTTCAAAAATGGGGTATTTCAGACGAGGTAAATTGTCCTCAAAATCAAGCCACCCATTTTAAATCAATAACATAATGCACTTTATGTTTGCCTACAACTTGTGTGAGCTAAAATAACTTTAGTGGGGAGTCATCAAAAGTCGCAGGGACAGCATCTAAGGCAATAAATTGCGCTAATTCCTTCTAAAATGGTGTATTTCAGACGAGGTAAGTCATCCCTTAAAGCTTGGGATGTGTTCTGGATGGGGCTTTGAAATGATATAAGCCGTTGTCAGTTGCTGTAAAAGTGCTGGCAGCATTTAGCAAAATGCCGTCGTCGCTTTTCGAGATGTTCGCAGTAATCGGTCAGTTCTTGCAATGTGCCTACAGGACCATGAAATAGCTTGCCAAACTCGGTGGTCAGCTTGAGCCAATTGTCATGGGGGATATTTAATCTGTTCAGTATCTTGGTACTACTTTCACTGATGTATCCACGTTTATCGTTGCGAATAATTCGGCCGGTATCATCCACCAACTGAAGGTAATCTTTTAATGAAAACGCAATGCCATTGGGTTGGTCGTCGCACTCGTTACCAATAAACGGCAGGAGATTGCTTGGCTGCTCACCTTTTAATGCGGCCCGAATACGCAGTTGAATACTGGTATGGTCGGATTGTTCTGGTGTATCAGCAAGTTGCGCTCGAATCGGATTTAAATCAACGTAAGTCATACAGGCTAATACCGCAGCTTCATCGAGTAGAGCTTGCGATTTAAATCGCCCCTCCCAGAAGCGACCTGTACAGTTATCCTCTTGATTTGCTTGTCTTGCAATTGGTTCGTTGAGGCAGCGCATAAACCATGAGATATCACATAATCGACTGCGATAAAGGGCGATTGAATGCTTTAATCTGCTCACCTCATGCGCTTCAACTAACTCACCTTTAACGAATTTTTGCGTTAATTCATCGCCTTTAAACAACTTATGCCACTGCTCAATCACTTCGCGGTCTGTCCAACGATTGGCAGTCTCGATATCGACTCGCAGCACCACATGCAGATGATTAGACATCACCGCAAAGGCCGCGATATCAATGGCAAAAACCGCTTCAAGTTCAAACAATAATGACTCTACCCAATCACGGCGATGGTCATAGTTTTTACCCGAGTAACTATCATCACCACATAAAAATGCCCGCCGAACAACGCGGCTACAGCAATGATAATAGGGCGTGTCTTCAAGACTTATCTGAGTTCTGCGAGGGCGCGGCATACAAACCTCCTTGTTCAATGCTTAACCAAAGCATAGTCGGAGGTTAGCTACCGCGCTATTAAAGTTGGGTGTCCAGTTTCGGTAAGTTTCGGTACCTTTCTTACCTTTCTAGCATTACAAAAATTAGGTCAACTTTTCACGTACAGAACCAGCAATCGATCGGTCAGGTAACCCGGAAAGGGGCAAAAATGAGTTAACTCAATCTATCGACAGTCAATGCACCCAGAACGGAATCTTGTTGGGTTAACTCCAGCCTAATCCACCTTTTTGTCATCTGCATGTCACTTAAGCTTCATCATTCAGTCAAAGCCCGTCACTAATCTCTAAGGCAGTCAACAGCCGCATAGGGTGAATATGAGATGACTGGAGCTAATTACAGGGGACTTGATCGCACGCTTATCGACGCACTTAAGACTCCCCGCAACTCTTCCCGTAACACTCCTTCCAACTCTTCCAACAATGCTCCATCCAGTGTTTACGACACTTCCTTCTCAACCCCACATATTGCCAACGCGAGCAACGCCGCAAATAACCAAACCATCACAGTCAACGCCCTCTGGCTATCGGATATCCATCTAGGTTGTAAGGATTGCAAAGCTGACTATCTGTTAAGCCTATTAAATACCGTGCGTTGTCAGCACTTGTATCTGGTCGGTGATATTGTGGATTTATGGGCGCTAAAACGCCGCCTGCACTGGCCCGAGAGTCACAATAAGGTATTGCAAAAGCTGATTGAACTGGCACAAAACGGCACTCAGGTGATGTATCTGCCGGGTAACCACGATGAGCTAATCAAGCCCTATGCCGAACTGACGCTGCTGAATATCAAGATTGCTCGCCAACATATTCATCAGGGGATTGGCGGCCACAAATTGTTAATGCTGCATGGCGATCAGTTCGATGCCGATGTTTGCGTTGGCCGCTTCTACGCCATCTTGGGCGATCATCTCTACGACTTGTTGCTATTCCTCAACCGCAATCTCCATCGCCTGCGTGAGCGTTTAGGCTACCCGTATTGGTCACTCGCCAGCTATATCAAATCCCGCGTGGGCAAGGCGCAGACGGCTATCGCCCGTTTTCGCCAGGCCGTAGTGAATTATGCGCAGCACTATGATGTGGATGGCGTCATCTGCGGCCATATCCACCAGCCAGAGTTATCGGTTCACCCTCGAGATAACCAATACAACACGCCGGATAAGCGCCAGATAATCTATGCCAATGATGGCGACTGGGTCGAAAACTGCAGCCTGATCACCGAAACCTTAAACGGTGAATTACAGCTCTGCCGCTGGAACGAGCAAAGCGTAAACCTCGATATTCTGAGCAGTATTGTGCTGGCGCAAACGCCACCCAAAGCGCCTGTTAACGCCCCAAAACCTATTCCACAAACGGCCACACACAGCCCCAAACAAGCAGAAATCCAACCAAGGGATGTTGCCTAATCATGAACCCATTAACTCCTAATACCCCAAACACTGATTCATTAAGCCCTAACACATTAAGCGCCAACGCATTAACGCAGGACGCAGCCATGCCACTGCCCGCCTTAAAAGCCAGTTCGATGATCTTTACCGTCGATAATGTGGTGGAGCAAAACCTGCCCGCCCTCAAGGACAAACCTTGGTTAGCCAAGCCGACTAAGGCCATGCTGCGTTACCTGTTGAATGAAAAACAATGTAATGAGATAGCCAATCAGTTTGCCTATCTGCAAGGGGTCGATTTTGTCGAGCAAGTGCTCGCCAGCTTCGATTTTAGCTTTACCGTGCCCGCCAACGAGGTCGAAAATATTCCCTGCGAGGGCCGCGTGGTGATCTTCGCCAATCATCCGATTGGCTCCCTCGATGCCCTCGCCCTGATTAAACTCGTCAGCGAAATTCGCCCCGATATCAAGGTTGTGGCGAACGAGCTCCTGATGGCGCTCGAACCTTTGCATTCAATCCTACTGCCAGTGCGCAATATGACGGGCGGCACGCCGAAACAGCACCTCGAAAAAATCCACCAGCATCTGCGTAATGAAGGCGCGGTACTGATTTTCCCGTCGGGGGAAGTCTCACGCCTGCGCCCGAGCGGCGTGCGCGATACCCAGTGGCACTCGGGCTTTTTGAAGATGGCGATTTCCTGTAATGCGCCGCTGCTGCCGATTTTTTTGGATGCCAAAAACTCGGCCACCTTCTACGGCGCCTCGATGATTTACAAACCCTTAGCCACATTGCTATTGGTCAAGGAGATGTTTAAACAGGCCAAGCGCAATATGCCCATTCGTATTGGCGAGCTTATCCCGAATGAAGCCGTGCGCTCGATGGATTTCCCGCTAAAGACCAAGATAAAACTGCTTAAAAATCACCTGTATCGCATCGGTAAAGATAAAGACCCGCTGTTTATCACCCAAAGCGCCATCGCCCACCCTGAGTCGCGTCGAGAGCTACAGGCGGCGCTGCAACAATGTGAACTCCTCGGCGAAACCCAAGATAACAAGCTGATTTATTTGTATCAGCATCAGGACAGTAACCCCATCATGCGCGAAATTGGGCGCCTGCGGGAAATCGCCTTTCGCGCCGTCGGCGAAGGCACGGGCAAACGCCGCGATATCGATAAATATGATTCCTACTACCAACATCTGGTGCTGTGGGATAAAGAGCAGTTTGAAATTGTCGGCGCCTATCGTTTCGCTAGCGGCGAGCAAGTGCTAAATCGCTACGGCGACAACGCCCTCTATAGCCAATCCCTGTTCCAATATGCCGACGGCTTTATGCCCTTTGTAAAACAAGGCTTAGAACTTGGCCGCAGCTTTGTGCAGCCCAAATATTGGGGCAAACGCAGTCTCGACTACCTCTGGTTTGGTATTGGCGCCTTCCTCGCCAAACATCCCGAATATCGCTACCTATTTGGCCCAGTGTCCATCAGCAATCAACTGCCTGGCAGCGCGCGGGAGATGTTAGTGCATTTCTACTCCAAGGAGTTTGCGCCAGCACAGCAGCTTGCGGTATCCATGTCGCCCTTTGGGCTATCCAAGCAGCGCAAGTTGCAGTTGGATGAACTCTATTCGGGCGAGGATTACCAAAGCCACTTTAAGCAACTCAAACAAATGCTGGCGAGTATGGGCGCCGCGGTACCAACCCTGTACAAGCAGTATGGCGAGCTGTGTAAGCAGGATGGGGTGAAGTTTCTCGCCTTCGGGATCGATGCCGATTTTGGCGACTGTGTCGATGGCTTAGTCTTGGTCGATACCCATAAACTGAAGGGGAAAAAGTACCAGCGTTATATCGGCGCCCATTTACCCGAATACTTACGCAACCCCTTGATGGCAGAGGACGAAACCGACGAACAGGATTAGGCACAAATCCGCCCTAATACATTGGCTAAATAAACATCGGTCTGTTATAAGTATCTGTAATACAGTGTATTAACGATACACGTCCTAGGAAGGGGTTTATCATGCCGATCATTATCGCCGATATTATGCGTACCCGAGTCGTCACGGTCGAAATGGACGATCGCTTAACCGTGGCGAAGGATATTTTCGATCAGGCAAACTTCCACCATCTGCTGGTGGTGGATGAATATAAACTCGAAGGGGTATTGTCGGAGCGCGACTTACTGCGTGCCATCAGCCCGAATCTAGGCAGCAGTGCCGAAACAGCTAAGGATCTCGAAACCCTACAAAAACGCGTCCATCAGGTGATGACCCGTAATCCCGTTACCGTTGCGCCGCATGTGTCGCTCGATGCTGCGACGCACATCCTACTAGAACACAATATTGGCTGTTTGCCCGTGCTCGATAATGGCGATTTGGTCGGGATAGTGACTTGGAAGGATTTACTGCGAGCCTATTGTGAACACAATGAGGTCAATGAAAGCGAGTGCTAACGGCACTCGCTTTCAACTTTATAAACTAGATCGCCCAGCCGCCCATATAGAAGGCCACAAGACCCAGCGTAATGGCGAGCACGCCTAACTTAAGCTGACGGATTTCACCGCTAAAAATGCGGCCAACCACTAAGGTCACAAAGCCAAGCATAATACCCGTCACAATGTTACAGCTGAGGATGATGAATACGGCGCAGGTTAATCCCGCCATCGCATCGACCTTGTCGTTAAAGTCCAACTTAGTCACATTGCTGAGCATCAATAGCCCCACATACATCAGCGCAGGCGCCGTAGCATAGGCTGGCACTAAATAGCTGAGCGGCGCTAAAAACACCATCAGCAGGAATAATCCGCCCACTATGGTCGCGGTTAAACCTGTCTTACCGCCCGCCGCAGTACCCGCTGCCGATTCGATATACACGGCAGCAGGAGCGCCACCAACGATCCCCGCAAACATGCTGCTGACAGAATCTGACGTTAATGCCTTGCCACCGCCGACGATATTATCGTCTTTATCCAGCAGATTGGCTTGCCCTGCTACCGCGCGGATGGTGCCCGTGGCATCAAAAATCGCCGTCATCACCAGCGCCAGTACAATCGGTAATACCACAGGATTCAAGGCGCCCATAATATCCATTTGGCCAATCAGCGAGTGCTCAGAGGTAAAATCAGGCACGGCGAAGAAACCTTGGAATGTCACGCTTGGATCAAACACTAAACCAAACAGGGATAGGCCAATAATCACCAGTAAAATCCCGCCGGGTACACCGCGACGCTCTAAACCGATAGTGGCCGCTAAGCCTAGTACGGTGGCGATAACGGGCAGGCTGTTAATGTCGCCTAACTTCACTGGCAGACCCGCGTCATTGGCCACAATCAACTGCACACTGTTAGTGGCAATTAAGAGTAAAAACAAGCCAATACCGATACCTGTACCATGGGCAATCCCCTTGGGTAGGTTAGCCAGCACCCATTGACGCACGCCCGTGACACTCACGACGGTAAAAATCACGCCCATCCAAAAGATAGCGCCCAAGGTCACAGGGATACTCATGCCCTGACCTAACACTAAACCGAAGGCGGTAAAGGCGGTGAGTGAAATCGCACAACCAATGGCCATGGGTAGATTTGCCCAGAGTCCCATCAGTAGCGAGCCAAAGGAGGCAATTAAACAGGTGGCGACGAACACGGCGCCGGGATCGAATCCCGCTTTGCCTAACATATTGGGTACCACAATCACTGAGTACACCATAGCGAGGAAGGTGGTTAACCCTGCAATCACTTCTTGGCGAACTGTGCTACCACGTTGTTGAATTGAAAAATAACGGTCCAGAAACGAACCTGAGGGTACGGCTGTTGAACTCAATTGCTCAGACATATCTTGTTATACCTTGTGATCTCTTAAAATAGGGTCGATACCAATTGGCTTAACCATTGGCGACGCTGGCTGCGGCAGATTAGAGCCCCAAATCCAATGACTTGGGTGAGAGATCCACATCATTCTCCTACATCGGGAAAAATCAATGATCTGCAAGCAATGACGCTTTGCATCGTTAAAATGGCTTCAACTAGACAAACGCAGCCTTTGTTGGGCGCGGATAATACTGTAAACGCCGCCAGATAGCTAAGACCTCGCCTGCACTTCAGTAAATAATTAGCGAAAAAATTCAAAATCAGTGTTTAAAAAAACGCCTAAACCGCACAGCAAACTGCCGAGTTAGATCACAGAAATTAGATTAACTCTCTGTCAGTAAAACAAAAAGTCATCGGCTTTTTAAAATTTTCATAATTTTTCATATATTGTCAAAGCCCATTCATCCCTGCAGGCAAGTCCATTCACATCTCCCCTTTATAGTGCTCCCATCAAAAATCGCTTTCGAACGGAGCTCTTCCCAATGACAAAGCCCACTATGCAAACATCGGATAAGTCCTCACGCAGCAATGAGTTAAAGGCGCTGGGATTCATCATTTTCATACTCTTTCCCGCACTGACTGTCGCGGGGATCAGTCTCTACGGTTTCATCATTTGGATGATCCAAGCCTTCGGCGGCGTTGTCGGCCACTAATTCACTGATACTTTGAGGACGCTATTATGAAGTGGTTAACCAACCTCTGGCGCACACTAAACAAACCCACTAAAGCTCTCACCTTAGGCGCTGTCAGCATCAGTGCTTTTATCATGGGCATCATCTTCTGGGGCGGATTTAACACCGCACTGGAAGCCACCAACACCGAAGCCTTCTGTATCAGCTGCCACAGTATGGAAAGCAAGCCTTACCAAGAGTTACAGGAAACTGTGCATTGGTCGAATCACTCAGGCGTGCGCGCCACCTGCCCCGACTGTCACGTGCCCCACAACTGGAGCCGTAAGATTGCCCGTAAGATGGAAGCTTCCCACGATGTCTGGGGCTGGTTATTCAACACGGTCAACACCCCTGAAAAATTTGAAGCTAAGCGCCTCGAAATGGCGAGCCGCGAATGGAAACGTTTCGATCGCGACAATTCTCTGGCCTGTAAAAACTGCCACAACTACAACTCGATGAAGTGGGAAAGCATGTCACCACTGGCGCAAAAACAGATGAAACGCGCCGCCGAAATCGACCAAAGCTGTATCGATTGCCACAAAGGTATTGCCCACCATTTACCTGAAATGGGCACGGCCCGGGCACCCGAACTCATCGCCGAAGTGGGCGCTGGCGTCAGCTCAGTCGAAACCAACCAAACCTACTACAGCGCCCTGACTAAGCCACTGTTCTTTAGTGAAAAAGGTGACGTTGAAGCCGGTACCTTAAACGTAGCCACTAAAGTCAAAGTGCTCGAAACCCAAGGTAAGCGCATCAAAATTGGCATCGATGGCTGGCGTAAGAAAATCGGCGCAGGCCGCGTGATCTACATGGACTTTGGCGTAAACATTCTGTCGGCGCAGTTAAGCAAAGATGCCGCCGAAACCGAAGGTGTTATCCAAACCTTTGAAGAGAAAGAAGACCCAATGACAGGCCTGAAATGGCAACGGGTTGAAGCCCAAATCTGGACCGATAAGGATTACCTGCTCACCGAGCTGCAACCACTCTGGGGCTATGCCCGCGATACGTTCCGCTCAAGCTGTAGCGTGTGCCACACCCAGCCAGATGAAGCGCATTTCGATGCCAATACCTGGCCAGGCATGTTCCAAGGCATGTTGGCCTTCGTGAACATGGACCAAGACACCCAAGCGCTGGTGCAGAAATACCTGCAGGAACATTCGTCAACCTTCGTGAAAAAAGAGCACTAATTCGGGAGTAATACCATGAACAGAAGAGACTTTTTAAAAGGCTTAGCCTCAACCTCTTTCGTTGCTTTAGGTGGCAGCTCAGTGTTAGCGCCCTTAAATGCGCTGGCCAGCACGGGCTTAAATGAAGACGAGTGGCTGACCACGGGCTCACACTTTGGCGCCTTTAAAATCAAACGTAAAAACGGTGTGATTGCCGAAGTCAAAGCCTTCGATTTAGATAAATATCCAACGGACATGATTAACGGTATCCGCGGTATGGTCTACAACCCATCCCGCGTGCGTTACCCTATGGTTCGCTTAGACTTTTTACTCAAAGGCCATAAGAGCAATACCCAGCAACGGGGAGATTTCCGCTTCGTTCGCGTGACTTGGGATAAAGCATTAAAGCTGTTTAAACACTCACTCGATGAAGTCCAAACCAAGTACGGTCCATCGGGCTTACACGCGGGGCAAACCGGCTGGCGCGCCACCGGGCAACTGCATTCCAGCACCAGCCATATGCAGCGGGCGGTGGGGATGCACGGCAACTATGTGAAGAAAATCGGTGACTACTCCACCGGTGCAGGCCAAACCATTCTGCCCTATGTGTTAGGTTCAACCGAAGTGTATGCCCAAGGCACCTCTTGGCCGCTGATCTTAGAAAACAGCAACACTATTGTGCTCTGGTCAAACGATCCATATAAAAACCTGCAAGTGGGTTGGAACGCCGAAACCCATGAGGCCTTCGCTTACCTCGCTCAGCTAAAAGAGAAGGTTAAACAGGGCAAGATCCGCGTGATCAGCATCGACCCTGTTGTCACCAAAACTCAGGCCTACCTTGGCTGTGAGCAGTTGTATGTTAACCCACAGACTGACGTGACGCTGATGCTGGCCATCGCCCATGAGATGATCAGCCAAAAGCTTTACGATGATAAATTCATCCAAGGCTACAGCTTAGGCTTTGAAGAGTTTGTGCCTTACGTGATGGGCACTAAAGACGGTATCGCCAAAACGCCAGAGTGGGCAGCGCCAATCTGCGGGGTTGAGCCACACATCATTCGCGATCTGGCGAAAACCTTAGTTAAGGGCCGCACTCAAATCATGATGGGTTGGTGTATTCAGCGCCAACAACACGGTGAGCAACCTTACTGGATGGCCGCAGTCCTCGCGACCATGATAGGTCAAATTGGCTTACCCGGCGGCGGCATCAGCTATGGTCACCACTACTCCAGTATTGGTGTGCCTGCAACCAATGCGGCGGCGCCCGGCGCCTTCCCACGTAACTTAGACGAGAACCAAAAACCCCTGTTCGATAGCACCGACTTTAAAGGCGCGAGCAGCACGATTCCCGTCGCCCGTTGGATCGATGCTATTCTCGAGCCCGGCAAAACCATTGATGCCAACGGTTCGAAAGTGGTGTATCCCGATATTAAGATGATGATTTTCTCGGGTAATAACCCATGGAACCACCATCAAGACCGCAACCGCATGAAGCAAGCCTTCCATAAACTGGAATGCGTGGTCACTATCGATGTGAACTGGACGGCGACTTGCCGCTTCTCCGACATAGTGCTGCCCGCCTGCACCACCTATGAGCGCAACGATATCGACGTATACGGCGCCTATGCTAACCGCGGTATTTTGGCGATGCAGAAGATGGTGGAGCCGCTGTTTGAGAGTTTGTCAGACTTTGAAATCTTCACTCGCTTTGCCGCATTGATGGGTAAAGAGAAAGAATACACCCGTAATATGAGCGAAATGGAGTGGATAGAAACCCTCTATAACGAGTGTAAAGCCGCGAACGCGGGTAAGTATGAGATGCCAGATTTTGCCACCTTCTGGAAGCAAGGTTATGTGCACTTTGGTGATGGCGAACTGTGGACACGCCACGCCGACTTTAGAAACGATCCTGAAATCAATCCATTAGGTACGCCGTCTGGCTTAATTGAAATCTTCAGCCGTAAGATTGAACAGTTCGGTTATGACGACTGCCAAGGCCATCCAATTTGGATGGAAAAAGCCGAGCGTAGCCATGGTGGCCCGGGTTCGGACAAATACCCTGTGTGGTTACAATCTTGCCACCCGGATAAACGTCTGCACTCACAGATGTGTGAGTCGAAAGAATACCGCGAAACCTACACAGTCAATGGCCGCGAACCCATCTATATCAGCCCTGTGGATGCCAAAGCGCGCGGCATTAAAGATGGCGATATAGTGCGTGTCTTTAACGACCGTGGCCAACTGTTAGCGGGCGCAGTGGTATCGGATCGCTTCCCTAAAGGTGTAGTGCGAATTCATGAAGGCGCATGGTATGGCCCAGTGGGTAAAGATGGCAGCGTTGAAGGCGGCGCCGAAATCGGTGCCCTGTGTAGCTATGGCGACCCGAATACTCTGACCTTAGACATTGGCACCTCTAAGTTGGCTCAAGCCTGCTCAGCCTATACTTGTCTGGTCGAGTTTGAGAAATACCAAGGCAAAGTCCCTAAGGTCAGCTCCTTCGATGGTCCTATCGAAGTCGAAATCTAACCGAGCCCACAAGGCGATGCGCCTAGTCAACTAGGCGCATTCCACTGTTATTCTTGAGGAACATGCGATGAGCAACGTCGATATCAATCATGCCAGAGCCTTAGTGTATCAGCTGCTGTCTTCTCTGTTTGCCCGTGAAATTGATGAGCAGCGCCTTAAGCAACTCACCAGTGAGCAAGCGCAGCAATTCTGGACACAACTGGGTTATGCGCCCGAGTTTAGTGCGCCAGTCGTCAGCATACAGAAGGTACTGAATGGCTTAACGAGCGATGAAGCCTTGCTCGAACTTGCCGCCGATTATTGCGGTTTATTCCTCGTAGGCACAAAACACAGCGCCTCGCCCTATGCCAGCCTGTACTTGAGCCCCGAGGAAGAACCCTTGCTATTTGGGCAGCAGCATCAACAAATGAGCGAGTTTTTACACCAGAGCAAACTGCAAGTGCAGAGTCACTTCCCTGAACCTGCCGATCACTTAGCCGTGATCCTCGCCTATATGGGACACTTAGCTTGCCACAGTGAAGATGCTGCCCAGTTAAGCTTCCTAAACGCTTGTATAGATTCATGGTTATCAAAGTTTGTCGCCAAGGTCGTTGAGTGCGATAGCAAGCACAGCAATGGCTTTTACAGTGCTCTCGCCACACTCACCCTCGCTTGGGTGCAGCAAGATAAACAGCAGTTAGAACAGGCAATGCATTGATCGCCACCAGCCTAAAGCCCGAGTAGCGTTAAACCCAAGTAGCGTTAAACCTGAGTAGCGTTAAACCCGAGTAGCGTTAAACCAGAGTCGCATTAAGACTCAAGTTGATGGCTCATGTCTTGTCCTGAAATAAGTTAACAAAAGCGGCTCCCATGGGAGCCGCTTTTTATTCTTCGATTTGCATTAGTTAGGCAGAAATACGAGCAGGAAAGGACGACTCACTTATAGCGTTAACGTCCTGTCGCGAATCCTTAACTGCTAATCCTGTGTTGCTAATCCTGTGTTGCTAGCCCTGTGTTGCGAGCCACTGCTCAAGCGCTGTTATCGACGCCTGCCAGCAGGCGGTTAATTCAGCCACCGCCTTGCTATCCAATCCATTTTCCCCTGTGGTGTTGAGTGCTTTCTCCCACTGCTGACAGCACTGAGTCAGTGCTTTTAGCCCCATGCTGGCACTGCTGCCCTTAAGCGCGTGCAATAGTTTTGCGCCCTCGCTGATATGCGCCACAGAGCTTAGCGCCGAGAGTTGCTCCATTTGCTCAGTACTGGATGTTCGATAGAGCGCTAACATATCACTCACGGCTTTCACACCTAAGACCTCAAGATCTTGCTGTAACTGGTTAAGATCTAACAAGGTTTCAGCTTGATGGTTATGGCAGGTCGGCTCAGCCTTATTCACCGATTGAAGCGATTGTGCCGAGTGCGGCGATGACTCACTTAGTGAAGCTGGTAGTGAAGCTGGCACACGCGCAACACCTAACCATTCTGTCAGGGTTTGCAGGCTCAAGGGTTTAGCCAACACAGTATCAAACCCAGCCTCCCGATAGAGGCTAAGATCCTCCGTCTGCATCTGCGCGGTAAAGGCGGCAAACTTCACCTTGTCATTGGCGAATAACGCCTTTAACTGGGGTAATAGCATGAGTCCCGAGCCATCACTCAGCTGAATATCGAGCATCACGGCATCGAATGCCTTATCGCCACTCACATGCGCCAGCGCCTGCTGACAACTGATAGCCAAGCTGGAACTGTGGCCTAAATGCGCCAAAAATCCCTGCGCGACCATGGCATTGACCTTGTTGTCTTCAATCACTAACACCCGTTGGGGATTAACCCGTTTTTGCACCTGAGTTTGCGTATCTAATGCCCTATCACATTGGGTAAAGCTCAGCTCAAAACCAAACTCACTGCCCTTGCCAGGCTCGCTCTTGACCCAAATGCCCGGCCCCTGTGCATCCATCAGTTCAACTAACTGTTTGCAGATGGCAAGCCCTAAGCCTGTCCCACGGCTGCGCCCCTGATTAGGCAATACGCAGTAAGGCATAAATAATTGCTCGCGCACCTCGGGGGCAATCCCCACGCCGGTATCGGCCACCACAAAGGCTAACTTATCGCCTCGTACGCTAACATTGAGACTCACGCCGCCTTCGGGGGTGAATTTAATGCCGTTACCAATCAAGTTAAACAGCACTTGTCTCAGCTTAGGGCCATCGATCTGAATACACGCGGGTAACTGGGGACGATTCAGCCTTAGGCTCAATCCCGCCAAATTGGCGCCCGCCACCATAATCGCCAGCACTTCATCGAGCAAGGCGTTGATATCCGTTGGCCGCGGCTCATTGGTTAAATTGCCCTGCTCGAGGCGGGAGAAGTCGAGAATATCGCTCAGCACGGTTTGCAACAGCGTGCCGCTGTATTGCGACAGCGCGAGCATCTGTTGCTGCGCGGGCGGTAACTGACTATGGCCGAGTAAGGTAAGCGTCCCGAGTAAACCGTTGAGCGGAGTGCGGATTTCATGGCTCATGGTCGCCAAGAATTGGGATTTTGCCTGACTCGCCTCCTCGGCAATAATTCTTGCCTTAGCATGGCCTTTGGCCTCCGCATCGAGGCGCAGGTTGGCTTCGGCCAATTCCTGCGTGCGCCTGGCCACGGTTTGTTCGAGGGCCTTTTTATGCTCGGTCAGCTCATCGGCGACCTGGCGTAAATCCGTCTGTAATTTCAAATTGTGGGCGGTTTTTCGCTTAAATGCCTCGATGGCATTGGCCATAGCGGTCAACTCATCGTCGCCGTGGGCATCAAGGCTCACATTGGTGTCCCCTAAACTTAAGCGCGACATGGCCTCGGTCGCCTGATTTAACCTCAAGGCAATGCCGCGATAGATCACTCGATAGACCACGACCGCCATGATAACCAACATTAATATGCCCGTGCCCCACAGCCCCAAACGGGCGTAAGACAACTGCATTAAATAATCACTGCGGGCCAGCTCTGCCCGCTGTTGCTGTTGATTAAGCGCACTGTCCACCAGCGTGTTGAGGCTATAGAGTTTTTCCGCTAACTCCTGCTGCTGCCGCTGTTGGCGCTGTAGGCTTTGGCTCAGTTCTCGCTGTAATTTAATGATTTTTGGGGTATGAAGAAGGATAGCCAGCTCCGCCTTTAGCGCATTGAGCCTGCCAGGGTCGCGGATAAGCTCAGCCACTGTGGTGAGCGCCATTAAATCGATACCCACCTCTGCCGCTGGCGCCTCAGTGGTTGCCAGCTCGATAGCCGTCCCTTGTTTTGGATGATTTGGATGATTCTGTGCCATGGGGTGCGCCGGTGCAGTGCTGGCAAAGGTGGCCAATAAACGGGGAACACTCAATTGCAGTTCGGACTGTAGTTCGGATGCCTCAAATAACTGACTGAGCAGCGCAATTTGATGCACTAACTTGAGCGCACGGTTGAGCTGCTCCTGCACATCTAACTCTCGCTCAATCACATCATCGAGCAATTGACCACTGCGTTTATCCCCCGCCATATCTGGATAGGCTTGGCTGAGTTTTGCCAAAATCGCCGAGTCGACAACCGCCAATTCGGATTGTAATAATTCAGAGGCGCGGCCTGCGGCAACCGATAATTCGCGGGCTCTGAGCTGTAACTCATCGCCCAGAGTGATGCGCTGGCCTACACTCTTACCCAGTAAGGTTAATTGCTCGATGATTTGCCCAGCTAATACGGATAAATGATTATCTTCGTTCACATCCAGTGTCAGTAACACTTTGATGCTATTTAACATTGTGGCGCTTTCAAGGCTGAGTTTACGGCCGATAAATTCCCGTTGCCGCTCGTCCTCCACTTGACCTAACTGGGTCACGCCATCGGATAAGGCATTAGAGGCCTGTACTAATTGGCGCGCGGCTTGAGAGGCGGGTAAGGATTCTTCATACAGGTAGCTGTCGGCCTGTTTGAGCCAATGCAAACTCAGGCTACCTAAGCTAACCAGTAGTAACAGCAATACCCCAAGCACACCGAAGGCGAGCATGAGTCTGCCGGTTAAACTACTTCGCGATAAAGATAAAGGCGCCACGCTTATTCCTTCTGTTACAATGCATCCGAGATAATCACAGTGGATGATACGGGACAATGGGAAAATTTTGGCAAGCTTTGCTCACACTCACCACCTTTGGCCTGTTTTGTTTATCGGCAGCAGGCGCCAACAGTCAAACTTGGCCATTAGAGCAGCGCCTTCCCTTTAATGCCAACATTCAACAGGCGCAGGCACTTAATTATCATCCCCTGACTAAAGCACAACAGGCTTGGCGCATTTGTGCCTTAGTGCCTCACCTTAAGGATGCCTATTGGATTGGCATCGACTACGGGTTGATCCAACAGGCGAAACACCTCGGTGTGTCGCTGGATCTGTTCGAAGCGGGCAGCTATTACCATCAGGATAAACAACTCGAGCAATTAAGCGCCTGCATGAAGGGAGATTACGACGCGATTTTGCTTGGCGCCGTGAGTCCCAATCTGCTCGAACAGTTTCCAGAGCCACTAACTAAACCCGTGCTCGCACTAGTGAATAAACTCAATGCTGAACAAGTGCAGACCCATATCGGCGTTAACTGGTATCAAATGGGGCTAAGTGCGGGCAATTTTATTAAGGCGGATGCCAAAGCACATACGCCCACCCAGCCGACCACCTTAGCCCTCTTAGCGGGTCCTGAAAACCTAGGCGGCACTGATTTAGTCGAACAAGGCATTCGTCATGCCCTCGAGGGCAGCAATGTCAGCATCAGTGCGATTCAGCATGCAGATAACAATCGCAATCTCTACCGCGATCAATTACAGATACTGCTTAAGGCCCAGCGCCCCGACTATATTCTCGGCAGTGCGGTGGCGATAGAAGCCGCCGTTAGCACCCTCAAACAAAAACAGCTGACGCAAGACATCAAGCTGGTGAGCAGTTACTTATCCCCTGCGATTCTGCGCGGCTTAAAACGACAAAAAGTGGTCTACAGCAATGATGACTTGGTCGTGTTACAGGGCAAACTCGCCATCGATGTCACGGTAAAACAACTCGAAGGCGCCGCGCCTTTTGGCGATATAGGTCCTGCTATCGTTGAGCGCACGACCTCACAAAATACCTTATCGGATCTTAGCTTTAGTCTCGCCGAAGCGGATTTTTATCCCCTGTATCAAGTGCGCCCCTGAGTGCTTAACAAAGCGATTAACTCAGCACTTAACATAGGGCATAGGGCTTAAATATGGCGCTTAAGTTAGGGAATTAAGTTAGCGATTAGTCATCCACCTTAGCGGCAAACAAATAGCCCTCACCATGGACAGTAACAAAGAGTTCGGGATTAAGCTTATTACGCAGGCGGCGGATGATGACATCTATGGTTCTGTCATTCACATCCTGATTGCGATGACTGGTTTGCTGCATTAAGCGCTCGCGGGAAAGTACCTGCTGCGGATGTAAAGCAAAGGCGGTTAACAACTCAAATTCGGCCTTAGTGAGTTTGATAAGCTCCTCCCCTTGGCGCAGCTTACGGCTGTTTAATTCAAGCCGATAGCCTTCAAAACTCATCACATCATCGGGCTCGGATAATTCCTGCACCAGCGCTTGTTCGGCTTGTTTTACCAGAGAAATCCGCCACAGTAGGTTTTTAACCCTAACTAATAGCTCCCGCAGCTCGAAGGGCTTAGTCACATAATCATCGGCGCCCATCTCAAGGCCAACGATTTTATCAATCGATTCATCACGGCCCGAGACTAAGATAATCCCCACATGGGAGCGGCTACGTAACTCGCGGGTTAAGCTTAAACCATCTACTCCGGGCAGGTTAATGTCTAACATAATTAAATCAATATGTTGACGATTAAACTCGTGCCACATCTGCTCGCCATCGGCCGCCTCGACAACGCGGTAACCTTCTTTTTCAAAATACCCTTTCAATCGAGCACGAATAACCGCTTCATCATCGACAACGAGCACACTATAGGCCATGTTCTACATCTCTTATTTTGCTTAACTGAATTATTCATACTTTTTCATATTTGCATATGAGGAAAAGGTAAAATATGCGATCTCCGTTACTTTCTCGCACAAAAAACTGCCGAACTTTTACAGTAACATCAATATGACATATGCTTAGGCATATTGATTGGGGTGAGCACTAACAAACTATGAACAATAAAGAAGTAGTGATTGATGAAAGACGAAAGTTCTCGCGGATCCTCTTTGCCGCTAGCGCATCGGTACACCAAGGCGATAAACAGTGGCAAACCACCATACTCGACCTCAGCTTAAATGGCGCACTGGTGGACGAACCTGCCGGATTTAGCCATTCAAGTGAGCCTATCACCCTCAGTTTTACCTTGCCGGGCTCGGATATTGAGCTGCAAATGGAAACCGAGTTAGTGCATCAACGCAACCAGCAACTGGGTTTAAAGTGTAACTTTATCGATGTTGACAGCATCAGCCACCTCAAACGCATCGTTGAGCTGAACCTAGGCGATGCGTCGATACTGAATCGTGAATTAGCGCTATTTATCGAAAAACACAACAGCGCCGATTAAGCGAAAGCTCAGCGCGACACAGGCTTCACCGCCGATAACACCATAAAAAACAGCGCCATTAGGCGCTGTTTTTGTTTTACTGATTATATCGCTTCGAGGGCTTCGGATAATTTTGCCACGCCCACCACTTCCATGCCCGCTGGCGGCTTTTTCGGCACATTCGCACGGGGAACAATCGCCCGCTTAAAGCCATGTTTGGCGGCTTCAACTAAACGTTCTTGACCATTGGGCACTGGGCGAATTTCCCCAGATAAGCCCACTTCACCAAATACCACTAAATCGCTCGGTAAAATATCGCCACGGAAACTCGATACCATGGCCAGCAGCAAGGTTAAGTCGGCACTGGTTTCCGTCACTTTAACCCCGCCAACGACGTTGACAAACACATCCTGATCCGACATTTGTAACCCACCATGGCGATGCATCACTGCCAGTAACATGGCTAAACGGTTTGCATCCATGCCCACAGCAACGCGGCGTGGGTTCGACATCGCCGAATTGTCCACCAGCACCTGAAGTTCTACCAGCAGGGGACGCGTACCTTCCCACACCACCATCACTAAGGAGCCAGAGGATTCTTCCTCACCGCGGGAGAGGAAAATCGCCGAAGGGTTAGCCACTTCCTTCAAACCACGCTCGGTCATGGCGAATACGCCTAACTCGTTAATCGCCCCGAAACGGTTCTTGTGGGAGCGCAAGGTGCGATAACGGCTGTCGCTATCCCCTTCAAACATCACAGAACAATCGATACAGTGCTCAAGCACTTTAGGTCCTGCTAGACTGCCGTCTTTGGTCACATGGCCGACCATAATCACGGCAATGCCGTTTTGCTTGGCAAAGCGAGTTAAATAGGAGGCCGATTCACGCACCTGTGACACACTGCCGGGGCTAGATGCTACATCGCTCATGTGCATGACTTGAATAGAGTCGACGACGATGACTTTTGGCGATTCTTGCAGGGCGACTTCGCAGATCTGCTCCACACTGGTCTCGGATAACATCCGCAGTTTATTGGTCGGCAACCCTAAGCGATGGGCGCGCATAGCGACTTGCTGCAGGGACTCCTCACCCGTCACATAGAGCGCAGGCATTTGCTCGGCTAAATGGCACAGGGTTTGGAGCAACAGCGTACTCTTACCGGCACCAGGATGACCGCCAATCAGAATCGCGGAACCTGGCACTATACCGCCCCCGAGCACGCGGTCGAGCTCACCAAAATGGCTCACAATCCGTGGTAACGCATTGAGGTCAATTTGGTCTAAGGTTTTGACTTCGCTACTACCAGCACCGGCATAACCCGCAAACTTAGTTCCCCGTCCGGGCGAGGCGGCGCCTAAGCGCACTTCGGTTATCGTATTCCACTCCTGACAAGCACTACACTGCCCTTGCCAGCGAGGAAAATCCTGTCCACACTCATTGCACACGTACGCGGTTTTATTCTTTGCCATAACTTATTAAAATCTGTATAAAATCAATTTAAGTAACTGTGAATACTGCCGACATTAGACTAACACAGCACGGCATAAAATCAGCATTAGAAAAGACCCTACATGAGTTTAGATAACCATAATGCACTCATAGAACAGCTCAAGCCGCTACTCATGGAACCGAATTTCCAAGAGATTTTTCAGCAGCTGACTGCCGATGAAAACAATTCGACCCGTTTTCTGTTGAAAATGGAGTTGAATCGTTTGGCTTCGCCCTGCACCCGGATTATCGATCTTAGGGACAAATCTGAGTTGCCCTGCACCGAAGTCATGCTCGGCCAACAGCGCCATTTTCTCGATGAGCCCGCCAAGCATAGTCTGCAAGCGGCCATGTCTCTATACCGCAATAAGTACACCTTAGGGGTGTATGAATATGTCATCGCCGCCCATCAACAGCGGCGACAAAAACTGCGTCAGGTAACACAACAAACCGATAGCGTCGAGCCCGAGCCGTTTATGGTGCCCGGCGTGGTGCTCGGCAGTTATTTTAACCGCGCCGAAGAGCGGATGAATTACAGTATCCGCATTGCGGTGTCGCAACCCGGACGGACTGAAATGCCGGGGATCACCGTCGATTTATCGGTCGGCGGTGCGCGCATTCGCATGGCGGCGAATCATCCCTTCGATCTCGACAAGCCGCTTAAGGTCAAACTGCTCGAGCTGAGTGAAGAATATTACTACCCCGATTTACAACTCGGGGTCGATTACCAGATTGTCGATAGCCAAACCAATGGTGAATTCGTTTGGTTACGCTTGCGCCGGATTGGTGGTACCGATGCTTTAGGTGAAATGCTGGGCAACTTAATCCGTGGTTATAAACTTCGTTATAAGCTGGATGTAAATGATGTCTTAGTGACGGCCTCAGGCTTGGGATTCGAGCGTCATTACCTACCGCATCTGCCACATCTGCCTTTGTTTCTCAATCAGCAGTCCCAATCCATCACCCATATGCTGCTAAGCCGCGACAATCAGCAGATAGTGCATTATTTTCAGGATGAGAATGATATCAGCCAGTTGCCCGCCATGCTGACGCCAGCAAGACTCTCTGCGCTGGTCAATCATCCCGAAAATCCCGATTACGGATTGTTTTTTAGCTTTACCTACAACGCTCAAGGCTCACTGTATTTTTACTCGGCCACCTTAGCCGAATTAAAAGCCAAGGGCATGACGTCTTTATTCCTCGGTTTTGCTTCAACGAAACCGAGCTGGCGGATTTTCAAACTCATCCCAGATAAGATTTACCATGCTAAAGGTTATCGCCGTGCGACCTTGCCGGGGGATGATGCCAAGTACAGCCCGCTGGTGGAGCAGCAATTGTCCCAGTTCAGCCATATGCTGCAACTTATAGACCTCACCAATGAGGATGAAAGGGCCAGCTACAAAGCCTGGCAGGACGACAGCAATGCCAATGCGCTCAAAGCCTTTGGCCAACAGCGCCTAACGGCACACCAAATCAAGCCAGTTTCGATGCAATTTAGTGAGCGTCGACAGGAGGCTCGTTTTGCCTTCAAAACCTTAGTCAATGTGTCACAGGGAGCCCTAAAAGCGACGGGGATAACCTTAGATATTTCAGGCCGAGGTATGCAGCTGACGCTGGATAATCCGACTGAGTTTGCCACCAACAAGCCAATAATGATCAGTTTGCCTAAGTTGCAGACCATTGCCGGTAAGACTCAGCTGGATAATTTACCCTACCGTCTAGTGCGTACCCGTAAAAATGGCGTGACGCTCCATTTAGCTGCGGTCATGGGTCACACGCCCCACGTTGGGGTGGAGTTTTTAAATAAACTGATCGCCCATAACCGTGAAAAACTCGAACAGCTGACCGAGAACAATAGCGAGATAAAAGAGCTCGCCGATGGTTTAAAAAACATTCTGCTACGCGAGCTGCACTCGGTCCCCTACTTTGTTGAAAAAACAACAAAATCGGCACAGGTCGCCTGTTTAGGGGTCAGCACTGAGCATGATGAAATCAGCGATATTTTTGCCGCAGGTTCCTCGGATACCCTGCAATATAATCTCGCGCCGCTACTAAAAGATGGATTCTTTAAACGGGACATTCTCGATCCTATCCGCCAAATGAAGCCGCAGCAGGATATGGATTTTATTGAGGTATTTATCCAATTAACCCGCCAGTCCCGCGGTCAATTCCATTTAAAATGTGTTCCCGCCACCGAGCTTGGAGATGCGCAGGCCAAAATCGCCTTTATCAACCAAAGTAAACTGGCGGGACGCTTTATGGCGCTGCGGATTTACCGTGGTGCAACCGAGAAACCGGATATGGGTTACCTGCGCCGCGAATTGGAATACATCAACATCCACGCAAACCACAGGGCGAAACAACTCGAGGAACAACTCTGGCGGATTATCGGTGTAGGTGAGCTACTCGATATCACCCAAGAGGTGGAGCTGCGCTATCCTGCTCTGCAAAAATAAACGAGGGTACATAGCCCTAGTCTTTTAACACCGCCAATTCAAACCCGAGATACCAATCGCGGATCAGCGGAAAATGGTCACTCATCGCATCCAGATGGGTCAGCATATCCGCATGACCATAGTCGTGTTTAAAGCCATTCGCCTTTGAGAGCAAAGTGTATTTCACTTGGCGAAAACCACATTCAGAGATCATATCGGCGACATCTTCGGGATGCCCAAGCACAGTGTCGTTTTGCCCAGCAATAAACCACGCGACGGGCCAGTTGGCCGCTTTCGCCGCCTTGCCATAATCGAAGCCATCGTCATGGTCACGCCACTCTCCACGCACCCAATCTATGCTTTGAGTTAATGAGGCCCGGCTCTCGTTATCCATGCCGACACGCAGTTTATCGGCGGCGAGATACCCTTGCCCCACAGCTAAACTCGGGGCAAGGCGATTCCAAAACACATCGACCATCAACCATTTTTTAAAGGACTTCACTCGAATCGTGCGTTTACTGCCAAAGGTTAGCAGTGAACGTACACTCAGCTGCAATTCGGGGTAACGCGCTAAGGCGCTTGCCATCAACACGCCGCCCCAAGAATGCGCGCACCAATGCAATTGCGATGGCACCGGCTTTCCCTGTTCCTGACAACGCTGTTGATGTATCTTCAAAATATGCTGCTGCACTAATGGCAGTTGCTCGCGGATCACCTCGCCTTGCCCTAGAGTAAAGCCACGCGCAATTTTGGGTAGACTCAAACCTCTACCCGCCGTATCCAGCACATAAACCACAAAGCCCGCCTGAGCGAGAAAGCATCCTAAGCCTCGACCACTCTGGCTGTAAAATACCCGGCCATTGGACATAGCACCATGCAACATCAAGATCGGAGGCTTTGAAAAATCCGCATTAGCAGGCAACAACTGGCGCAAGTGCAGTTGACCATCTCGGTACGGAATATAGAGGGAAGTTTGTACGGGCGTTTGCGCCGAGTGTTGGGATGAAGGGGAAGTCAAAGTCAGTCGCTGGTAGTCCATTAATGAACACTAAACTACCAGCTAAGCGTCAAAAAACAAGAGTCATTACTCTAATGTTAACGACTCGAAAACGGCGGATAAATTAATACTGCAGCAGATAAGGCAATACCCGCAGATCTAAACTGCGGATCCGCGCATCAGCCGCCGCCGCAAGTTTAGGCTTAGCATGGAACGCTATCCCAAAGTCCGCCGCCTGCACCATAGGAATATCGTTTGCACCATCACCGATGGCTACACGCTGCCCAACAGGGATCTGCCAGTCTTGGCTACAACGGTTCACCACATCGGCCTTAAACTGGGCATCGACGACTTTCCCCGTGACGGTTCCCGCGAGCTTGCCGTCCGCAATCACTAATTCATTGGCAAAGGCTGCGTCTAAATTCAACAGCTGTTTTAAGTGACCAACGAACGGCGTAAAGCCGCCTGAGGCCACAACGAGGCGCCAATGGTGCGACTTAAGCTCGGTCAGCATGGCCTCAAGGCCCGGCATCAGTGGCAAAGTGTCACACAGGGTTTGAATAATCTTGGCATCGGCACCCTCGAGCTGGGCAACCCTTTGGCGCAAACTCTGCTCGAAATCCAGCTCGCCCTGCATCGCGCGCTCGGTGATCGCCGCCACTTGCTCGCCAACTCCTGCCATCGCGGCAAGTTCATCAATACATTCAATTTGGATCGCGGTAGAATCCATGTCCATCACCAATAAACCGGGCTCGCTCAGTTTAGGTAATGGGCCACGAATAAGGTGTAACTCTACCTGTGATGGACAGGTGGCTAACAGCTCGGCACTCGGCTCCACGGGAAACGCTAATTCAACGCAATGCAGCGCCACTTGACGTCGAATAGGTGCGATGGAGAGCGAGGTTAATTTAAGGCTTTCAGCAAGAGAAACAATCCAAGCCGCTAATGAGTCTTCAATGCTTAAATCCTCGTAAATCAGACGCATAGCAAATCCGCTCTGGGATGGCCGCGTAGACGATTCCTGATAAGCCTCGAAACTGAGCCCCTGATATTCAAAGCGAGGTGAAGGGCTAGCAGCTAACCATACAAACAGCGCATTTTGGTTCAAGCTTTCCATAGGACTCGTATTCTCCAACTATCGGGCTCACTCAGAATCAATTATGATTAGGCAAGCGCTCTAACTATTAAGGGTCAAAGTGTTATATCTTAAAGGGCTAAAGAAAAGCCATAAAATCAGTAGACTGCTCCAAATCGCCATCGCCCTGACCTTGATGGTCGGCTTAGTGCAATTGTGGCAGACAAGCCTACTACAAGGTCAGCTGCTTCTAAAGTCCCAAACGCAAAAGATGGCTAGATTACTGGTACAACAAACGGCCTACAGCGCGGCGCCCGCCCTACAATTGCAAAACGATGAACAACTCCAATGGCTGGCCAGTGCCTTAGTCGAAGATCCTAAGGTAATGTCGGCGGCCATTTTCAGCGACCAAGGTATACGCTTAGCCTTCGCCCAAAGCCTGACCAATGAAGCCTTAGATCCCGAATCCGAAGACATGAGTTTGCTCCTGAGCAAATATCCGCCCTATGTCGAACCCGTGATCCAAGATGGAAAAAATTTAGGCTATGTCGAGGTTAGACTCGATACCAAACTATTTTTTAATGAAATCAAAGAAGCGCATAACCTAAATATGGAGCAGCAGCAAATGATGCTGCTGGTTGCTGGCCTTATCGGTATGTTGTTATCCCGCGCCTTATCCTTTAAGCGCGCCGATTTTGACCGCCGTCGAACCCGCGCCAAATTGCGTAAAAACCCTAAGAAGAATAAAGCCATAAAAGCCCCCGAAGCGGCCGAGGAAGCTAAGCCATCGGATAGTCAAGATACGCAGCAGGATGCCGTTATCGCAAGTGGCACTGAGGCTGTGCAAAAGCCGGCAGAAGCTAAAAAGGCAAGAGAAAGCAAAGAAGCACAGGATCTAGACACTCCGCCCTTGGAGAAATCGGCCGTAAGCAAGGCGCAGAATGAAGACAGCAACCAAGCCATTGCCGAACCTAAAGCGAAGAAAGCCAAAACAAGCGCAGAAACAAAAGCTGCACTTGCGCCAGAACCCGTATCAGAGCAAGCAGCAGAGAAAGCGCTTGATGCGAAGCCAGAGCCTAAACCAGAGATAAAACCAGAGAAAGAGACAAAGGATGAGTCATCATCTGAGCCAACGCCTCAGTCTCAGTCTAAAACGGATACCAAAGCACAGCCGGCACAAACTTCAGTCACCGAGGCGCCAAGCTCAACGCCCGCGCCGAATAAATCTAAGGTTAAATCGGTGCGCCGAGTGAAAACCAATGCAGCGAAATCCACCACAGAGAAAGCCCCAGCTCAACCAAGCGATTTAGATACCGATTCTACGGGTTAATCGAGGCATCTCTGCTCAAACTGAAGCATCTTGGGTTTAGCGCCGCCTTACAAAATTATCCATCTAAGAGCCTGCAACACTGCTAAACCGATTGAACTTGAAGATAACGAGGCAGTAAAGAATCCACCTTCTGAAGAAGGTGGCTTTGTTTTAACCCCCTAAAAGGGGGCCTTTATTCAAGAGCAAGTTGACCCTGCTCTTGCCGCTCTACTTTCTCTTGATGCCTAACGTATCTACGGATTATTTCCTCGTTAATTCCAATCGAATCGACGAAGTATCCTCTCTGCCAAAAATGATTTCCCCAAAGTTTATTCTTACGTAGGTAAGGAAATTTACTGAA
>NZ_NHRI01000017.1:0-123871 GCF_003129585.1 Shewanella sp. BC20
CACATATTGCTATGAACACTCATTCATTGATTTAAATTTTGATTACTCGCCAAACGGCAGAGTAATTTCGATTAACTCAACACCTGTGAGTGTCCACACAGATTTGCTTGATAAATTGTTAAAGAGCATGGTTATTTGCCTTGAGCGTTTAACGCTTTTGGCTTTCACCGTTGACCCCGCTGGGCCAGTGGATGCGCATTATAGGGATGTCAGATTTTACCGCAACCCCTTTCGACAAAATAATGAGAAAAAGCGATGTGAGTGCGTAATTTTTAAACCAAACATCAGTTTTAGCGCCTAATTCGCTGTAATTTTCATCACTTTGGCTATCTCTATCGCCCTAATAACGCCATTAGCACGGGTCACACAGCAAAACGATAAAGTAAATACTGCACTTTTTGTTATTGTTAAGCTCTCGGTTCGAGCTCAATCTCACGGTTCAAATAGATTGATGCACGCTTTAAGTTGCAAGAATAGGCTACTTCTTTAAAAAACCCGGTACATCGGCAATGCTATCGAGCACCATAGACGCCTCGCTATCATCAGCAATGGCTTTACCAGTACGGACGAGGATACGTGTCGGGACCCCTGCCGCTTTGGCCGCAAGCATGTCGTCTGCTTTATCGCCCACCATCACCGATTGCGACAAATCGATTTTCAGGAATTTTGCCGCATCGAGTAGCATGCCAGGTTTTGGCTTGCGGCAATCGCAATCGACTTTATATTCACCGAGACCTTTTTCATTATGGTGCGGGCAATAATAGATGCCATCAAGGTCGACACCTTTATCGGCAAAGTTCCAATCCATCCATTCGGTGAGACTGTGGAATTGATCTTCAGTATACATGCCACGGGCAATCCCCGACTGATTGGTGACCACCACCAATTTGTATCCCATTTGCTTTAAGGCGAGGCAGGCTTCAAACACCCCTTCTATATATTCAAAGTCATCCACCTGATGCACATAACCATGATCTTTGTTGATCACACCATCACGGTCTAAAAATACGGCTCGATTGACTGTACTCACAGTACGACTCCACTCACTATAAACAGCGCTTAATGCGTAATTTCACTATTATTCCATCCATTGCAAGAAATTGCACCGCGAAGTTGTCTGCGACATGACGCAGTTTGAACAAGTTCCGGCTTATCTCAACCAACGCGGGCGTAAAACCGTATTAAATCGTACTTATCCCGATGCATTTCGCCGATAAAATCGTCCGATAATGCTTTTTTAGGCTCAAGGGATGCGGTATTCAATCGAGCTTTTCCCTTTATTTGTGCTGTTTTTAACGGTAATCTTGCACGGATAACAATAAAACACCTAAAAATAGACGGTCATAATGAGTCGAACTACGCCTATAGTCCATAAAACCCGCACCCAATTAGTTGTAGAAGTGCTGAGAGAGAAAATTCTTTCTGGTGATATAGCCGCAGGGGAACCACTCAGACAAAGCGCCTTAGCCGAAGCCTTACATGTAAGCCGCATTCCCGTGAGAGAAGCCTTACTACAACTTGAGGCGGAGGGGCTTGTGAAGTTCGAACCCCATAAAGGGGCGACCGCGACCGAATTATCCGTTGAACAAGTGACTGAGCTTTTTGAATTACGCGCCATGATCGAAACCGATCTACTCGCCAAAGCCATACCACGACTTCAAGAAGAAGACTTAATAAAAGCAGAACGCGTATTGGAGCAATTGGAATCGGCCTTTAAACATGAAGATGCCGTCGCCAGTTGGAGCGAGCTAAATACACAGTTTCATACCTGTTTATATCAAGCCGCCAATCGTCCACATACGCTAGAGGTTGTCCACGGCCTCAATACTAACTGCGATAGATATATCCGTTTGCAATTGCTGCTCGCAGGAGGCATTCCCGCAGCAGAGCACGAGCACCGTGAACTGCTCAACTATTGCAAACAAAGAGAAACAGAGAAAGCCACGGCGTTGCTGCGACATCATATTTTGCATGCCGCAATGACAATTCGGGATCTCGTCGCCAAACAGGTGGTCTAGATCACGGACTGTCATTCGTTATACCGATAAGCTTTGTTGTCGATTTGAGGCAGCACTTCAGGTTCTGCCTTTTTTATTTGAGAGAAAACACCATGCAGTACGCCACTATCACTGGCTGGGGAAAATGTGTTCCTCCCGCCACTTTGACTAACGATGATCTTGCCACTTTTATCGAAACTTCCGATGAATGGATTAAAAGCCGTACCGGGATCAGCCAGCGTCATATCAGCCATGTGAATACCTCTGAGTTAGCATCGGTTGCCGCTAAACGCGCCCTTGCAGCGGCGGGCATTGACGGCAGCGAAATTGATATGATCATTTTAGCCAGCGCCAGCCCAGATACCTTGATCCCTAATATTGCCTCCACAGTCCAAGCGAATATTGGCGCAAGTTGCGCAGCCTTCGATATCAACGCGGCATGCAGTGGCTTTTTGTATGGCTTAGGCTTAGCCAGCTCACAGATCAAGAGTGGTCAGTGCAAAAAAGTACTAGTTGTAGGCGCCGAACGTTTATCTTTCTACCTCGATTGGTCACGCCGTGAAACCGCAGTGTTGTTTGGTGATGGCGCGGGCGCAGTTGTTGTGGAAGCAACCGATGTTCCGGGCGGTGTGTTAGGTTATGAGCTGAATAACGATCCTGAAGGTCGCGATATCTTAAAAGCCGGTTTTGGTACAGCGATGGATAGATTCTCCGCCGAGTCCTTAGATTTTTATATTCAGTTCGATGGCCAAGAAATCTTTAAACGTGCCATTAATGGTATGAATAAGTTAAGCAATCAAGTGCTGGAGAAATGTGGCGTCGATAAGGATGAAGTCGATTTAGTGATCCCACACCAAGCGAACGAGCGCATTATCGACACCCTCGTTAGCCGCATGAAGATCCCTAAAGAAAAAGCCTTCGTGAACATCGCTAACTATGGCAACACCTCCGCGGCCACTATCCCTATCGCTATCTGCGATGCGTTGGAAAAAGGGTTAATTAAGCCAAACCAAACCATTCTATCTTGTGCTTTCGGTGCGGGGTTAACCTCAGCAGCGCTGTTATTGCAATGGGGCGAGCGCGTAACGCCGGTTCAAGTGAGTGATGCCCAGCTGCCTCCTTGCGAGTTGAGTGGCATTGAGCTGGTTAAACGTGCTGTAGATTATTTCTGTAAGTAATTAATCCCAAACACGGATAAAAGGCCATCTTCGGATGGCCTTTTACATTTTTATCTCTTCAGGTACGCGACGCATTTCATCCCAGTAAATCCCCTGCTTAAAATAGCCCGCGAGTTTTTGATTCAATTCGTTAAAGCTTTTTATGGCAACCTCTTCACCACACAAACATGACCAGACGAATCGATGGCAGTTGTTATCGAACAAATCATATTCTCGATATTGATAAATGGCCCGCTCGGCGCGGCTCACCATATCACTGGCAATCAGTGGTTGATGTTGATGATTACAGGCAATATAGATTTGGCTACCAGTACGCTCCGCTAAAAACCGCTTTACCGATACCGCCCGTATCAGCCCGGAGCCATGTAGCTCGACGAGGCAATCATCCGCCAACCAAATGCCCGTATGTTCAATGACCCCAAACACATAGCAGCAGACGATACTGCCAGGCTGCGGCGAGACTTGTTTAAAGCCCTTTTGCCACTGACTTGGCGCAGCAATCATGGCTTGGTTGCCCGTCGTTTGCCGTGGCGCCTTGCCTAATAAACGGTCACGCTCAAGCTGCTGGCGCTTTTCACGCTCATCTGCGAGCAATAACGCCCCCATAGCCGCGCTGCCTAGCCAAAGTAACGGTAATGGCATCCTCATCCCCTTATGGCATCAGTTATCTGTAAAATGCGTCGTTAATAGATAGGGGGTCAAGAAAGTCGGATGGCGTTTGCGCCTCCTTCTGACCCTCACCTTTCTTTAAACCCAGTGTTCATTAAATCTATCCTTGTGTCGGTAGGCCTTAGCCTTTGAATTCTTAATAATAAGAGTGAAGTACAGTTCCACTGAATTGCCAAGTTTCCCGCAAAGGTCCCCAAGCATGATACGGGTAACTTACCTTTTAACGGGGCATTGAGCTTCTAGGACTGCGATGTTGCAGTGTAGTGGGATAAGCGTGAATTAAAGCTGAAATCGCTAGCCAGAGCACAAACTTAGCCTGCTTGATTGTGAAAGAAAAGGAAAACTGAAGCCTTTGTAAAAACAGGCTTCAGCTCAAACGATGACTTTATTTACGACATCAAGGTGCATCGGATTGCACCTTAATACTAAGCCGTAAGAGTACAGCAAGATTAAAGTTTAACTAGCATTTTGCCTTTGTTTTTGCCTTCGAACAGGCCGATAAACGCCTCTGGGGCTTGCTCTAAACCTTGGTAAACCGTTTCTTGCGATTTCACTTTACCCGCCTGCAGCCACTGCGCCATTTGAGCGATGAATTCTTCAAACTGGTCAAAGTAATCCATCACAATAAAGCCCTGTATGGTTAACTTTTTGGTGATGATGGCTAAGAGATTGCTTGGACCTGGAACTGGCGTCTGCGCGTTATAACCGGCAATCATCCCACATACAGAAATACGGCCATATTCGTTCAGCACATTCAATGCGGCTTCAAGGTGAGCGCCGCCGACATTCTCAAAATACACATCAATGCCATCGGGCGCCGCGTCACGCAAAGCCTGAGTTAAATCAGTGACTTTTTTATAGTTAATCACCGCATCCACACCCAGACTTTTAACTAATTCAGCCTTCTCATCCGAGCCAACCGAAGCAATCACTTTACAGCCGTTAAGCTTAGCGATTTGACAGACAACCATGCCCACCGCGCCCGATGCAGCAGAAACAAACACGGTATCTTTGGGGGTTAATTTCGCAATTGTCATTAGACCCACCCAAGCGGTCAATCCGGGCATACCAAGTACACCTAAAAAGTACTGCTCAGGAATATTCGCTGAAGGCAATAAGGTGAGATCCAGCCCATCACTGATAAAGGCGCTGCGCCAGCCGCTGACATTGCTCACTTTTGATCCCACGGGGAATTGCGGATTGAGTGATTCAATGACTTCACCTATGGCTCCACCGTCCATAACCGCATCAATCTGGAAGGGTGGAATGTAGGAATCCTTGTCCATCATACGGCCACGCATATAGGGATCGACTGACATCCAAGTATTTTTAACCAGCACTTCTCCGGCTTTTAAGGCGGGCAATGTCACCTCAACCTGTTTAAAATTTGCCAGAGTAGGCATACCAATAGGGCGTGATGCTAAATGAATTTGACTGCTTATCATATACTTAACCTCTATTACGTCGGACACTCTGCAAACAGAGAGTGATATTTCGACAATGAACTAAACTTATTAGCTTGCAAATAGTTTGCGCACAAACTGTTTGCCAATAAACTACCCACAAGTGACGCACAAATCAACTGTTACGCCTAAAAATATTTTGCACACAAACTATTTTTGCAACGTAGAATTTGTTAACATCGACCTTCATTGTTCATCCTGGGTAAGCGATATGGCTCAAAAATTATCAGACAACGTGTGCTTTGCACTCTATTCGGCGACCAACTCATTAGTGCGAGCCTTTCGTCCTATCCTTGACGAATACGATCTCACCTACCCTCAGTACATAGTGATGCACTCACTCTGGTACGTGAACGATGTCAGTCTCAAAGAGTTATCTAACGACACGCGTTTAGATCCCAGCACCTTGACCCCAATTGTTAAGCGCTTGGAATCGAAAGGCTTACTCACCCGTAACTTATCTGAGTTGGATGAACGCAAAAAGGTTATTTCCCTCACAGACAAGGGCAGGCAATTACAAGAGGAAGCGACTCAGCTCACGGAGAAATTGGTGGCTCGCTCTAAGATGAATGCCGAGCGTATCGAGGAATTACGTCGCTTATGTCTTGAATTAGAAGCCGATTTATCGAAAGACTAACCTGCCGAATGAACATTCCTTCGTACGCTTTCTAAAGCCGCCTTTGGTTAGCACTCAATTCTCACGACATGCATCAGGTTTAGATATTCAGCTCAAGAAAATTAGACAAAGGGATTTAGGCGCAGAGACAATCATGCTGCAGCGAGGGCGCTAACACATCTTTAGCGTGAGTAAGCCAGTAATTCACCCACCTTTAACTCCTCAGCGCCACCCATACTTGCCACCTGTGCCAACAACAGTTCGCCGCAGGCCAGTGCGTCAGTCAGGGCGCTGTGGGCGCCATAAATCGGCAATCCATATCGCTCACGGCATGCCCCAAGCCTCAAGCTGCCTTCTTTAAGCACTGAGTGTTCGCGTAGCAAGCGGTGTTTTTCCAGCAGCAAGGTATCGATCGCAGGCAGTACAATCGCTTGATGATAAATCGACAAGATATCTTGCTGTAAGAAACGGCAATCGAGGGGGGAATGGTGCGCAACCAACACATGACCACGGGTTTGCGCCACAAACCATGCCATCGCCTCTTCAATGGTTACCGCCTCGGTTAAATGATTATCGAGGATCCCATGAATTGTCGCACTCTGCCCCACACTGCCTTGAATTTGCACCAGTTTTTGCTGTGCGCCTATCAGGGGAATCGCCCCATTTTCAATCGGCACCAGCCCAATACTTAAGATTTGGTCCTGTAAGGGATCGAGTCCTGTCATCTCCAAATCCATCGCCATCAAAGGCGCCCGACTAATGGGTAACTCCAACAATGGCACTAAGGATTGGTAATAATCCTTAAATAGCTGATGCTGACAGCGTAACGCACGCCAGCGCAGCTTTGCGTTCACCCACCAAGGCCCCATTAAAAGCTCCGCATAAATTTCATCTTCATCCCCGACTGGGCATCATGGACCACTTTAAAAGCATCCCGCAGTTGATGCCTCACTAAAGAGGATAAATGGCCGGGTAACAAATAATTACTGATCTTCAGCCCCTGTGTATGTTGGTAGCCTTGATTCGATAAACGCATATGGGCAATAAATTCATGGGCATCGGCCAAGTTAAGCGCATCCTTACGATTGAGAATATTGGCGTCCATCAGCGCTCGGATCCGTTTGGCGGTGTTCACTTCCTTAATCCCCGCCGACAGCGCATACACGCGGGCGATATCGTTGATTAACGCATTTCCTTTATGTTTTAAATCAATGCCTTTTACCTCACTGCCATCGCGCTCTAACACAAATTTTCGAAAAAAGCCTAAGGGTGGCGACTCGACGAGGGAATTGCCCGTCATCCCCGCGAGGAAAATATCATTGTCTTTGGTTTGTGCCAGCACTGTATCTTGTAGGGCGTCGAACAGGGATTGCGGGCCAAACACTGAGCGCATATCGAAAAAAATACTCGCATGCATCAATGCCTTAGGCTCAGGCGTGACCACCCACTTTTCAAAGACCTGTTGCCACGCTTTGAGCGACATTCGCCACTGGGGGTTCTGTGCCATGATATTACCGGGACAAAAAGCATAACCACATTGATCTAGCCCCGCGCAAACCGCATGGGTCAAGGCATCGAAATAGCCTTTGGCATAATCATCCATTTCCTCGGCCACCAGTAAGCCGTTATCTTGATCCGAACAGGCGGCTTGGTCTTGTCGCCCTTGCGAGCCAAAGGCTAACCAGCAAAATGCCATCGGCGCCTCACCGAGAATTTGCTGATTGAGCACAATCAAGCGCCGCGTTAGCGCATCTGTGACCGAGGTCAGTACCCGACCAATCTCCTCAGCCCTAGCATCGGCACTGATTAAATTTTGCAATAACAAGGGGATTTGTTTACTGACGCTAATGAGGCTGGCGAGATCCCGCTGCCGCTCGATTTCACCAATCAGCAGCAGGGGCTGCGAACCTTGACCGCGCAAAATGTCAGTACTGGTCACCATACCAATGGCTTTTACTTCCTCGGTATTTTGCTCATCAATGATCGGCAAGTGATGAATGTTATGCTCACTCATCAATAACATCGCCTCGAAAATCAACGCATTGGATGAAATCGAAATCGGCGATGTGGTCATGGCTTGATGCACGGCGATGCGACCATCGAGCCCAGCAGCCAGCACCCTGTTACGCAGATCCTTATCCGTTAAAATCCCCACTAGCTTGTGATTGTCCGTGACCAATAAGGACGATACCCGTGAGTTACGCATCAAGAGCGCCGCTTGCGTCACACTGGCGTGGGCGTCGATCATAATGGGCGAAGATGACATTAAGGTACTGATTCGACTGGTGGTCGTTAGATCTTTCGCTTTAAATCGCGCCTCGTGACGTAACCGCTTGGCAAAGGCGCGGGTAAAAAATTTATCGAAGTGTCGACTCTCGCTTCGCAGTTGATCGAACAATGCCTGCGGTAGGTGATACACCAAACTGTCTTCGAGAATCGCGACCCGATTAACCACTTTCTCCCCAGACAACAGCGTCGAAAAGCCAAAAAACTCCCCTTCGGCGACCCTATCCACTAACACCCCTTCAGGATCGCGCACCTCAAAGGCACCGCTGCGCACCAGATACAATTTCGGCGCATCGGCATCAAATTTCACAAAACCCGAGGCTTTACTGTAGTAACCAACGGTCACAGCCTTAGCGCAACGTAAGATGATCTCGTTGGGTAGCGTATCGAAGGGGGCTGTGGATGTTAAAAACTGCACAACGGGTTGTAATTCGCTGGCGTTCATAGCAACACCTTATTTTAGGTGAATTTTATTCCACTATAGCGCGCACAATTGTTGGGCCATATACGACTAAAGTCAGCCTTAAGCTTGCGCTGACGCCATAAAAACAAAAGGACGCCAATGCGTCCTTTTATCTTACTTAGCTAAATCCTGCAGAGATTAATGGCTGCTAGCCTCTCCCGCCCCTTTAGGGAAACGGATAGATTCAACCATATCTTGTACATGGGCAGGTGCCGCGGCGGTTACTTTACAGACGATAGCCGCTACCGCAAAGTTCACCACCATACCAACCATACCGATACCTTCTGGCGAAATACCGAGGAACCAATTCGCCGATACGTTAGCCGTTGGGTTCACAAACTTGAAGTAGATGATGTAAGCGGCAGTAAACAGTAGACCGATCACCATACCTGCGATTGCACCTTCTTTGTTCATCGTCTTAGAGAAAATCCCCATGATGATGGCTGGGAACAGAGAGGATGCCGCCAGACCGAAGGCGAATGCCACTACCGCTGCCACGAATCCTGGAGGGTTAATCCCGAAGTAACCCGCAATCACGATACCGATACCAGCCGCCAGTCGAGCGTACATCAGCTCTTTCTTGTCAGAGATATTTGGCATCAGGTTCTTCTTCAGTAAATCGTGTGACACTGAAGTCGAAATAACCAGTAACAGACCCGCAGAGGTAGATAACGCTGCCGCTAAACCACCCGCTGCCACCAGTGCGATAACCCAAGCTGGGAGATTCGCGATTTCTGGCGTTGCTAATACGATGATATCGTTGTCGATCTTCATTTCGTTAGGGCTAGCAGCATCTTCCATTTTGCCTTTAGCATAGTAGATTTTGCCGTCGCCGTTTTTGTCATCCCATTTGATCAGACCGGTTTTTTCCCAGTTTTTGATCCAATCTGGTGCAGACTCATAGGCAACACCTTTTTGATCAGGACCGTTAATGGTCTCAATCATATTAACGCGAGAGAATGCCGCTAATGCAGGAACAGTAGTGTACATGATGGCGATAAACACCAGCGCCCAACCAGCTGATACACGCGCATCTTTCACTTTAGGTACAGTGAAGAAACGCACGATAACGTGGGGTAAGCCCGCAGTACCAACCATTAAAGCACCAGTAATACAGAACACGTCGATCATGCTCTTAGAACCATCGGTGTAAGGTGCAAAGCCTAGATCCGCAGACAGATTGTTCAGCTTCTCGAGCAGGTAAACCCCAGAATTATTCCCGGCAGCATCGAGTAATTCAGCACCGAAACCAATTTGAGGAATGATATGGCCCGTCATCATCACAGATAAGAAAATCGCAGGCACCATAAAGGCGAAGATTAGCACGCAGTATTGGGCAACCTGAGTATAGGTAATCCCTTTCATACCGCCGAGCACAGCGTAGAAGAACACCACGGCCATACCGATATACACGCCGGTGTCCACGTCCACTTCGAGGAAGCGCGAGAATACCACACCCACACCGCGCATTTGGCCAGCGATGTATGTAAAGCAGATGAAGATAGCGCAAATAACCGCTACCGTACGCGCCGCTTGGGAGTAATAACGCTCACCCACGAAATCAGGCACAGTGAACTTACCAAATTTACGTAAATACGGCGCCATACACAGGGCTAATAATACATAACCGCCCGTCCAGCCCATCAGGTACACACTGCCGTCATAACCGACGAAAGAAACAATACCCGCTAACGAAATAAAGGATGCCGCAGACATCCAGTCCGCTGCCGTTGCCATCCCGTTAACAACGGGGTGAACACCGCCACCCGCAACATAGAACTCTTTAGTCGAACCCGCGCGGGACCAAATCGCGATCCCAATGTAGAGCGCGAACGACAGCCCCACAATCAGATAAGTTAATCCTTGTACACCCATTTCCGTTCTCCTTAGTCTTCTTGTACGTTATATTTTTTATCTAAGGCGTTGGCTTTTGCCGCGTAGACAAAAATAAGCGCAACAAAGACATACATAGATCCCTGTTGGGCAAACCAGAAACCTAACTTGAAGCCCATGAAATGGATTTCATTGAGTACATCAACCAATAGAATGCCACATCCAAATGAGACTGCGGCCCAAATAGCCAATAGGCCTAAAACAAGACGTAAATTCTCATTCCAGTAACCTTTTGCTTTATCGTTGTTTTCAAATGCCATAGCGACTCCCCTGTGCTGTTTTATTTTTAAGTCTTGTTAAATCTAGCAACAGCTGGAGTGACCACAATCAAGACCTTAGTCTAATTTGAGAAGTGCCTCACACCAGAAAAAATTGAATAGTATTTAAAATCATAAAGTTAACAATGATTTTACATTTTGATGCAAAAGTTATTTTTTGAGCAGCTTAGACCAATGTCGAAGATCCTAAGGCTAGAAACGGCACAAATGCCATGCTAGTAGGACGGCAAGATGAGGTAGATGAGTAACAGTAACTGGCTGTGAAATAAATAAAATATCGTACTTCAGAGAGATAAATTGCCGTCAGAAAGCTAAGGATTTCCGCTAAGAAGTGCCAGTAAAAAGGCAAAAAAATAACCCAGCATCGCTGGGTTATGGGAAACAAATATATTGGCGCCAGCATAGACGCAAGTTCAAGCTTATTATTTGGCGGCTAAGAATTTTACTAGCTCGGCTAATTCTTCAGGAGTGTGTACCTTAGAGGTCACTAAATAGCGGCCATTGACTAATAAAGAAGGAACGCCTTTAATGCCCGATAATTCTGCCTGCGAGTCGTAATTCATCACGGAAAACTTCGCATCGACAGAGTTCATCGCCGCATCGACATCATCGGCTTTAGCACCTTGCGCCACAAAGAAGGCTTTAACCTGTTCAGGGCGTGTAAACTGCTCACCTTTTTCATGGATTTGTTTAAAAATCGCTTCGTGCACTTGCTTGGTCATTTTCAGCTTTTGCGCGACAAAATAGGCTAATTGACTCAGCTCCCATGCCGGACGCCCCGCGCCCACCGGCGTACGCTCGAAGGCCAGATCTTTGCCTAAGAGTTTTACCGTGGAAGCGATAAAGGGTTCCTGCTTGTAGCAATGTGGGCAGTTATAGGAGAAGAACTCACGCAGCACAGGCTTTTGTGCTTCGCTGATCCCAGCAACAGTGACGTAATCCTTCCCTTCTTCAAAACTCGCCGCCTGCAGTGCAAAGCTCACACTTAACACCAATCCACAGGCCAGCGCCGCCAAAGGTCGAACAAAATGAGTTAGGCTTTTCATATTTTCTCTTCTTATTAGTGACTGCATCATTGAATCGTAAGTCGTTTGCAACACGCACAGGCCATTAAGATACCTCAAAAGATGGCCAAGGTTCTTAAAAATTTGTTAACAATAGGCGCTAAATCACCCACTAACAGGCCGCCAGCATCGCAAGGGGCGAAGCAAACTGATACTCAAACCCAAGCTCGCGGACGATCGCATCTCCTAGAATAACTTTGCTGGGTTGTAGCAGCCCATTAAATTGTGGCGCCGCTAATCCTAAGGACTCGGCGGCGGCCACATAAAATTCGCTTCGCGAGGGATGCTCTGGCGCGCAAAGATTATAAATTGCGGCGATCTTTTCCCCCTTTGCCTTTGCAGCAATAATCAAGCTCACCGCCGCAACGCAGTCCTGCAAATGCACTAGATTGACCGCAACATTGCCACCCGCCACATCGGTTTTACCGGCAAAGAAGCGCCCTGGATGACGTTTGGGTCCAACCAAACCGGCAAAACGAACGATGCAACTATCCGGTTGGCGAGTAAATAAGGCTTCGGCATCCAATAACACCTGTGATGAAGCAGATTCAGCCTGTGCATCCGCTTCGGTCATAGATTGGTCGAGGGAAGGATAAACGCCCGTGGTGCTGATAAACACTATGCCTTGATAGTGCCAGCCTTGGGTTAACGCAATTAACTGCTGTAATTCTTGAAGATAGGCGGTATTGCCATGTTTGAGGCGCGGAGGAATATTGACGACAAGAAAGTCTGTCTGAAACAAGTCCTTTAAAGCTTGCGCGTCGGGGAGAACGTCAGCGTCATCCCCGAGTTGCAGTTGGAACCCATGGATCCCCGCCTCAGTGAGAGGCGCTAACTCCTCTGTGTGTCGTTTAGCGCCAGTGACTCGATAACCCGCTTGCACTAAGTGTTTAGCAAGGGCAAAGCCAAACCAACCACAACCGACAACCGCAACACTTTTTTGATCTGCCACACTCAACTCCATTTCCTTTGACCGACACCCCAAGGTATTTCGGCCAATAGCATACGGAACTCAGGTGGCGGGATTCAAGCTTGGAACGAGCTAAAATAAAAACTAATACCTTTATCCATTTGCAAGGTGCGGATCGCGCCCTCGGTTAACTCCTCCGCGCGAATGGCTTTTTGTACTGTCACCCCTTCATCACTTAAAAAACGTAACGAGGCCTCACTACCATCTTCTTTGCAAGCCCACACCTGCGGCTGACTCACCTCTTTAGTGGTCATAATCACCTTAGCGACAGTGTCGTCGGATAGCTTGACGATAGTACCCGGCGGATAGATACCTAAAATCTTAACTAACACAGCAATTAAGGATTCGGCATGTTTACTCGCACGATTTTTAAATAAATAACCTAAAGCCACCTGCGGTGAAGACGCCTGCTGGCCACTGAGCTGCTGATCGTAATCGTTCGCCAGACTCACTATTTGAGTGATGATAGGGATTTTGGCCCCCGAGAGCCCATCGGGAAAGCCTGAACCATCAATAAACTCATGGTGGTGCAGCACAATATTCAGCACCTCCTTTGGAAAGAGTCCCGAGCGATTCAGCATGTCATAGCCAAAGTTCGGGTGCATTTGCAGGTAATTGGCCTCATGGGGAGTAAGCGCCCCCCGTTTACGGCGGATCACATCGGGGACTTTGAGTTTACCAATGTCGTGGAATAGGCTCCCCAAGGCAATATCGCGCAAATCCCGCGCCGGCAAATCGAGTGCCTGACCTATCATCATGGCTAATACTGCTACCGAGATGCCGTGCTGAGTCACACTGACCTCTTTTTCATCCATTCCGACCAAAGTGAGGAAAGGTTTCTCGACCTCTTGAAGATGGCTGAGTAAATCTTCCACTAAGGCAGCAGATAAGCGATAAGCCCCTTCGGGGTCGCTGACCACTTTGCCATACACATTGCGGCACTGGTTAACGCTCTCTAAGAAACGCTTCTGACTTAAACGCATCGCCTTACGGGTATCGGCCTTTAAGTCACGCTCCGGTGGCGCTTCTTCAATCTCTTCGACTTCTTCCTCTTCATCCGTCGATTCGAGTTCATCACTATTGCCTGAAATTAGATACACATAGGGCACGCCGAGTCCGCGGATCATCTCAATATGAGCGGGACTACTGATATCCACACGGTTAAATAAAAAAGGGTGATTCGTCCATGACAAAGGCAACTTGACTCTCATGCCAAGTTGAAGTTCTGAAAGTAATAGTTTTCGTTGGGCAACTTTTGTCACGCAATATGACTCCTTTCATGCACGCAAGAAGCACATCTTTTGGCTTCTTTGGCCGCACATTTAAGCTAAGTACATATAACTATAGATGATTCAACAAAATCAGTAAGCTATAAGTGAAAAAATGCTTATCAAACTGAGGGATAGTACACACAAATTATCCCTCAGTGACTAGATATTTGATAAAAAGCTGAAATTACAACGAGATGACCTTAGTCTGCTTTTACCGATGTCACAGTCTCTTTCGGCCAGTCAGCTAGATAATAGCCGAGGCGTTTTGACTTGTAGACATACAAACACGACCAGAACAGCACTAAGGCGTCGAGGGCTAAACTCCAATGGAATAAAAATTGCCCGTGTATTAATCGCTGCGTGAGTAAGGTCGCATCGAGTAATAATAATATCCACAATCCCCATTTAAGCTGGACAAACACTGGTCGCAGCCATGAGGGCGAACGGCGCCGCTCCGCCAGTACCACAAAATACAGCGCCACGGCACCCAGCCCCGCCGCGAGTGCAAGTAAAAAGTCAGACTTTTCGGGATAGAAGAGCCGCACTAACTCAGCTCTGTCACTGGCTTGGGTCAGAGAGGCAATAAAAATACACCAGCCACGGGCGAGAAAAGCCAGAATGGCATATAAAAAAATCGGTGGTTTGATATGGCCTTTATCATCGAGCCAAGTGATGTGACTAAAATTCAATCGCAATCCATTTAGTAAAAACTAAAGCAATATAAACAAGATGGTGGCGTAACGGCTAAATTCAATGGCTAACATAAATAATTCAAATGTAGCGCTTAAGACCTAGCCATAAAAAAGCCCCGCAAGGCAGGGCTTTATACACTAAGCGACAGCGACTTAGCTATTTGCAGCCAGAAGAGCCAATAATTCATCCTCGCCAATCACTTTCACGCCAAGCTCCTGCGCTTTGGCAAGCTTAGACCCCGCCGCTTCGCCCGCGACTAAGCAATCGGTATTTTTCGACACACTGCCCGCGACTTTGGCGCCTAAGGCCTGTAGCTGCGCCTTAGCATCGTTACGGTTGAGTTGATTTAAGGTACCCGTTAACACCCAAGTCTGCCCCTTTAATGGCTGCTTATCGGCGCTTGGCGCTGCAATCGCAGGCCAGTTGACGCCAGCCGCAATCAAAGCATCGATCACCTCTAGGTTATGGGGCTGGGCAAAGAAATGCGCCACGTGCTGGGCAACCACTTCACCAATATCTTCAACTTGAATAAGTTGCTCAATGGTGGCCACGCGCAGTGCCTCTAGGTTACCAAAGTGAGTCGCCAGGTTCGCCGCCGTGGCCTCACCCACCTCACGAATGCCTAAGGCATAGAGGAAACGAGGCAAAGTCGTGGTTTTAGCCGCTTCAATCGCCAGCGCGAGATTGGTGGCCGACTTCATTCCCATACGGTCGAGCATGGTCATCATAGAGGCGGTGAGTTTAAATAAGTCAGCCGGGCTTTGCACCAGCTCCTTATCAATCAACTGCTCGACAATTTTATCGCCCATGCCGTCGATATCTAATGCCTTGCGGGAGGCAAAATGCTTGATCGCCTCTTTACGCTGCGCCTCACAGAATAAGCCGCCGCTACAACGGGCCACGGCCTCCCCTTCTAATCGCTCAACTAAACTGCCGCAAACGGGGCAGTGTTGTGGGAAGGCAATCGCCTTCGCATCTTCTGGGCGGCGCTCTGGCACTATGGCCACAATTTGCGGGATCACATCGCCTGCGCGGCGAATAATCACAGTATCGCCCACCATCACACCTAAACGCTCGATTTCATCGGCATTGTGCAAAGTCGCGTTCGACACTGTCACGCCGCCAACGAACACAGGTTTTAGGCGCGCAACTGGAGTCACCGCGCCAGTGCGGCCCACTTGAAAATCTACGCCTTCGAGCAGGGTCATTTCTTCCTGCGCGGGGAACTTATAGGCAATCGCCCAGCGGGGAGATTTGGCCACAAACCCTAAGGTTTGCTGCTGGGCGATATCGTTCACCTTCATCACCACACCATCGATTTCAAAGGGTAAATCGCTGCGGCGAGTCAATATATCTTGATAGTAGGCAAACACTTGGCTGAGTTCGTCGCAGACTTTAATCTCGCTACTGACTGGCAGCCCCCATGATTTAAGTTGCTGCAATTGCTCATAATGCGTCTTAGCAAGCTCATGGGAAGTCGGCTCCACCACACCTAAGGCGTAGGCATAAAAAGACAGCGCCCGTGACGCGGTAATTTTACTGTCGAGCTGACGTAAGCTGCCCGCTGCCGCATTACGCGGATTCACAAACAGTTTTTCATCCTTTAAGCGTGCACGCTCATTTAGCGCCTCAAATGCCGCCTTGGGCATAAAGGCTTCGCCGCGCACTTCAACCAATTCGGGATAGTCGTCACCGCGCAGTTTGAGCGGAATTGACTTAATGGTTTTAACGTTTTCGGTAATATCTTCGCCCACAGTGCCATCGCCACGGGTCGCGGCGCGTTCAAGCACCCCATTGCGATACAAAATACTCACCGCCAAACCATCGAGCTTAGGCTCGCAGCAAAAACTCACTTGGCCAACTCTGTCGCTGACACGCTTATGAAACGCGCTAAAGTCCGCTTCATCGAAGGCATTATCAAGACTTAACATGGGTTTAAGGTGAGTAATTTGTTCAAACTTTGCCAGCGCCATGCCGCCCACTCTTTGGGTGGGCGAGTCGGCAGCAACAAACTGAGGATACTCGGCCTCAAGTTGTTTCAGACGCTGCATTAATCTGTCGTATTCGGAGTCGGTAATGCTTGGCGCATCATCGACATAGTAACGAATATTGTGTTCATTCAGAGATTGGCAGAGCGCCTGCATCAATGGCTGCACATTTTGTGGCGTGACAGCTTGAGAAAGCAGTTCAGATAGGCGTTTATCGAGTTGAATGTCTTGCATATTCATTATCCAGAATTCTTAAGCATCAAAAAGTTGCAAAAAATGAGGCCGCATTTAGCGGCCCCATCTGTCTATCACCGCAGTCTCGCGGCGTTGCATTAAGCGTTTGCGCGAATGCGGTGTAAATAATCTTGCTTAGTAAACTCGCCCCAAGGCTGACGCTGACCATCAAGCACGACCGCATCGATATCATCCGCCAATTGGCGCGCCGAGTTAAGCATGATGGAGAAGTTCATTAGCGCATCACCGTAGCAAGGTAAGGTCATAAAGAACACCACGCCTTGGGTGCTGAATTGTTCCATATTGTCTGGGTCAAAAATCCCAGGTTTTACCATATTCGCAATGGAGAACAACACCTTACCATTACCAGCATTATCCACATGGCGGTGGAAAATATTCATATCGCCATATTTAAAATTAAGGGTTAAGAAGCAAGGTAACAATTCGGCGCCATTAAGCTGCTGACCTTCTTTCGCCACTACGTGCAGCACTAATACATCGCGTGGCTCGCCTAAATCATCATCAGCCTGTTCAACGGCTTGTGGTTGCTCTTCTTCATACGCCTCTTCCTCATCGAAAAGAGCGGTTTGCGTAGGCATTTGCACCTGCGCACGTTGTTCTTCGGCGGCTTTTTGCGCCACCATGGCCGCATGGGATTGCCCTACATGGGCTTGGGCTAGATTGGCAGAATGGCCTTGTAATACGGGCTCTTGGCGTGATGCTTTAGGACCGCGGTGTTGCTCTTTGGCCGTGGGGGATTGCAGACTAAAATCAGGCTGCGCCATACTTGGCTCTTGCTTAAACAGCGGCTTAGGTTCAACTTGCACGGGTTCCACGGGTTGCGGTTGTGCTTTGGCTTCTTGCTTTAAATAAGGGTTAAACGCAGGTGCCTCTGGGGTATGGGCTTCATTTGCTTTACGGACTCTGACGGCACCAATCCCATCGGCGTCGAAACCATCGGCATCGACACGCTTAGGCGCACCCTCGCCACGTTCGGCCTGCTTTTTATAGAAATTGCCCATCGGACTATCTTTCAATGACTTAGGTTGTTGTCTTCTGATAGACCAAAATCCATGCACCAGCACAGCAACTATGGCTATGGCGCCTAAAACGAACAATACTAGTTGCAAATCTTCCATTGGTGACCCTGTCTTTCTTCTAGTTATCAAGCGTCGGCCATTGCCACCGCTTGCTCTAAATCTACTGCGACTATACGGGATACACCCGGCTCATGCATAGTCACACCGATAAGTTGATCAGCCATCTCCATCGTAATTTTGTTATGGCTGATATAGATAAACTGTACGCTCTGCGACATTTCCTTCAATAATCGACAGAATCGTTCTACGTTGGCATCGTCTAAAGGCGCATCCACTTCGTCTAACATACAGAAGGGAGCTGGATTCAACCTGAAAATCGCGAATACCAATGATAAAGCCGTTAGGGCTTTTTCACCACCGGAAAGAAGATGGATGGTACTGTTCTTCTTACCTGGCGGCTGGGCCATGATGGTCACGCCCGTTTCTAATAAATCGTCTTCCGTCAGCGCTAAATATGCGCGTCCGCCACCGAATACCTTAGGGAATAAACGCCCTAGGTCTTCGTTTACCGCATCAAATGTGGCCTTAAAGCGAGTGCGGGTCTCCTTATCGATTTTCCGAATGGCTTCCTCTAGGGTGGCCAGACCGTTATTTAGATCTTCATCTTGATGATCCAAATAGGATTTTCGCTCACTTTGTTGTTCGAATTCTTCGATCGCCGCGAGGTTTATCGCCCCTAAGCGAATAATTTTTTGGCGGATCTGATCCAAATCACGCTGCCACTTGTCGGGATGCCCATCCGCAGGCAGGGAATCGACAATCTGGGCGAGCACAATTTGTTGCTCTGACAGCGCCGCTAATTGGCTATCGGCCTGCCCTTTTAATCCCTCACGACGTAACTTTAACGTGCTGAGGCTTTGAGTCAAGCCCTCAAGCTTACCAAGCTCTTGTTTTTGCTTTAATCCTATACTGTTTAGCGTTTCAGTGAGCGAACTTTGTTGTGACCTGAGGCTTTTAAGTGCCTGTTGCTGACTCTGCTGTTGATTGAGTAACTGCGCCAGTTGTTCGCTGAGCTGCGCCGTTTGCTGATCGCCCTCTTGTGCCGCGACGTTGGCAAGTTGGGCTGACAGTGTTTCCTTTGAGTGGACTAATTCACTGACACGTACACGCTGTAATTCAATTTGTTCTGTGCTCACCGCCATCCGAGTAGCGATCGATTGCAGACTGGCATTGAGGCTCGTTAAGCGCCGCTCGGCATCGCCAATTTGTGCCTTCAAGGCTTGATGGCGGGCCATATCCCCTTGCGCATCTTGGCTTTGTTGCTGCTGCTTCTCAAGGCTTGACTCTAGCGCCTCTGCCAGCTCATCCTCTTGCTCCGCAAGCAGCATTAACTGCGCGGCAAGCTCGGCTAACTCGGTCTGGCTTCGTGCAACGGTTTCTGCGAGTTGCCCCCGTTTAGCTTCACGCTGTTTGGCCTGCGCCTGTGCGTTATTAAGCTGGGTAGATTTAGTGGCTTTATCGAGCTGCAACTGGTGTAAGCGTTTAGTGCCTTGGCTTAAGCTGTCACGCACTTGAGTTAATTGCTGCGCTAATTCATCGAGCTTTGCCTGCTGTATGGCCTTCACCTGCTCACAGTCAGTGATAGCCTCGCTCAGCTGGGTTTGCTCTTTACTCAATTGCACCAAAGATTCGCTATTGTCTTGTTTAGCAATCAAAAAACCTTTGCCGAGCAAGTAACCGTCGGCGGTCACTATTCGCTCATCGGCCGTCAAGCTCGCCACTTGTGCTTGCGCGCTGGCCAGATTATCGGCCCATTTGAGTCCCTTAAGCCAAGGGGCAAGGTTCAATTTAGCGCCTAAGATGGGAGAGCCATCGAGATGCACATCCGCCGACAAGGCAGCATCGGCATAAAACCCTATCTCATTGGCGTTAACGCCCACGGGCAGCGTCATCAATCCCTGCAGCGCAAGCTCTGCTGCGGCTTCCCAGCCATTTTCCACTTGAATGCTTTGCCACAGCTGCGGCTTAACACTTAACTCTTCTTGTTTCGCGAGCCATTGTTCAACCAGGTCGAAGCGTGCCCGCATCGAGGTTAAACGCTGTGATAATTGTTCAAACTCACCGCGCGCCAAATCTAACGCATGAGTATCGGCAGCCAGAGTGGATTCAAACTCTTGATTGATTTCAACTTGTTCAGCTAATGCTTGTTCTAACTGGGCAATCTCATCATTAAGTGATGCGCTGCTATCTTCGAGGGCATGCGCATTAAGCAAGGCCAACTCTTGTTGTTGCTCTTGGTGTAGCTGGGTTTTATGGGCATTTAATTGCTGCTGATGAGCCAGTTTGCTGCGGTGTAACTCTAATTGCAGCTTATGCTGAGCGACGGCCGCCGCTAGCACTCTGGCGCTTTCACTTTGCGCCTCACTGCGCGAAACGCTCATCTCCCACTGGGCTTGCAGCTCATCGAGCATCTCTTGCTGCAACTCATGTTGCGGCGCAAGTTGGCTAAGCTCCGCCTCAAGCGCTTGAAAGCTGGCTTGGTAAGCGGCTAATTTGGCTTGGTTTTGAATGATTTGCTCACTCAACTGCTCAAGCTGATTACGCAGCTGGGCGTCGCGCTGCTTTTGGCTCTGTAACTGTTGCTCAAGCTTGGCGATTTCGGTACCGGTCAGGTAATAGGCTTCGACCGCCTGCTGTTCCTGCTCGGCTAGGTGCGAAAGAGTGACTTGCAACTCGGTGCTTTCTAACTCGCCGGTTTGCGCTAAGGACTGTGCCGCCGCTTGTTGCAGCTCGAGTGAGCTAATCTGCTCCGATAGACTCGCCATTTGGCTCTGCAGCTCTTGATAGCGCATCACCAGCAGCTCGGCATGGGTTTTACGCTCAGCTTGCTTCAGCTCACGATATTGCTTCGCCGCCTTGGCCTGCTGACTGAGTTTTTCCAGTTGTTTGGCTAACTCGCTGCGAATATCCCCTAAACGCTCCAAGTTTTCGCGGGTATGGCGGATACGGTTTTCCGTTTCACGCCGCCGCTCTTTATAGCGGGAAATCCCCGCGGCTTCTTCAATAAAAGTCCGTAAATCTTGGGGTTTAGATTCGATTAAACGTGAAATCGTGCCCTGTTCGATAATGGCGTAACTGCGCGGCCCAAGCCCGGTGCCCATAAACAGATCGGTGATATCTTTGCGGCGGCACTTTTGGCCATTGAGGAAATACCAAGACTCACCATCACGGCTCACCTGACGTTTTACCGAGATTTCTTCATAACTGGCGTATTGGCCCGCAAGGCGGCCCTCTTTATTTTCAAACACCAGTTCAACGCCCGCCACAGACACGGGTTTACGGGCGCTGGAGCCGTTAAAAATCACGTCACTCATGGAGTCGCCGCGCAAATGCTTTGCCGAACTTTCGCCCAGCACCCAACGCACAGCGTCAATCACGTTGGACTTACCGCAACCATTTGGGCCAATAATGGCGCTTAATGCCTGTAAAAACGGAATTTTGGTGGGATCGACAAACGACTTAAAGCCGGCAAGTTTTATTTGTTTTAATCTCATGGTGCCAGTTAGCGCGTCTCAGTATAAAAAGCCATCAGGGCGATGACCAATAGGGATGCAGGCCAATATTAGCCCGAGTCGTGTCATAGAATTCTGAGGCCAACTTTAGCAAAGCAGGCAGTATTTTGTAACGCTTTTTATTGAATTCATATGGCTTTTAGCTTGTCATCTCGCGACGAGTTGATCACAATCGCAGTTATCTGTATCTCACGCTGTATCTCAACTTTTTTGGAATGACGATATGACACAGAAATCCTCCTCCCCTTCGCAGGGTAAAAGTGGTGTGAATTATTTTCTCGATGGCTTTGGTTTAATCAAACGTAAAGGCCTGCGCACCTTTGTATTTATTCCCTTAATGATCAACTTAGTGCTGTTTGCGGCTGTTATCTATGTGGCGATTGGGCAGCTCGATGTGCTCTTCACTTGGATGAATGCCCAGCTCCCCGAATACTTAAGTTGGCTTAACTTTTTGCTCTGGCCGTTAGCGGTGACCACTATGTTGGTGATGCTGGCGTTTGTTTTTAGTTCGGTGATGAACTGGCTGGCCGCGCCCTTTAATGGCTTGCTGGCCGAAAAGGTCGAGCAGTTATTGACCGGCAAACCGATGAATACGGGCTCGGGCATGGACGTCGTCAAAGACTTACCGCGCATTCTTGGCCGTGAATGGATCAAACTCAAATACTATTTGCCCCGTGCGCTGGTATTTTTGCTGCTGTTTTTAGTGCCCATGGTGGGGCAAACCTTAGCGCCAATTTTATGGTTTTTATTCAGCGCTTGGATGATGGCGATTCAATACTGCGACTATCCCTTTGATAACCACAAGGTCAGCTTCAAGGATATGCGCTTTGCCCTTAATCAAACCCGCGGCACCAGCTTTACCTTTGGTGCGACTGTGACCCTGTTTTCGATGATCCCTGTGGTGAACTTTATTGTGATGCCTGTGGCGATTTGTGGTGCCACCGCCATGTGGGTCGATAAGTACCGCGAAGCTTACCGTAATCCTGTGGTTTCTCCCGAATAATCCCCCCAAAGCACTGGATGCCCGCCATCCAGTGCCGCCTTAGTTTTCAGCTATTTTTAATACAATTCTTGTAACAATTGCCCACTCTTGTTAACGCGCAATTTCTGGCACACTGCGCGCCATTTTAGAATGATTTGGGCCTTGTTGTTGAAGACGTTTCTCCCCTTAGTGTTATCGACTGCGGTATTTCTCAGTTCGCCAAGCTTGGCGGGCTCTGCCAGCCAATTTCAATTAACGATTCCAACCTTAGAAGATGCCGCCAATATTGATGGCGAATTTGATGAGGCAGTGTGGCAGCATGCGGCGCAGGCCGAGCTACGCTATGAAACTCAGCCCGGAGAAAACACGGCGGCGCCCGTTTACACCGAGGCCAGAATCTACGCGACCCAAACCAGCCTATTTGTGGCCTTTACCGCCAAAGACAGTCTGCCACAACATATCCGCGCCACCCTCAAGGACAGGGATAATCTTTGGGGCGACGATCTGGTGGGGATTAAACTCGATACCTTTAACAATGCCCGTTTGGCCTATCAGTTTTTTATCAACCCACTGGGCGTGCAACTAGACTCGATAGAGAATGAGCTCACGGGCGAAGAGAGCGAAGCTTGGGATGGCATTTGGAAAACCGCTGGTAAAATCACCGCCGAGGGTTACCAAGTTGAAGTCGAGCTGCCATTACGGCTATTTAACTTTGACGATAAAAAGCCCGTTCAAGAATGGGGATTTGAGCTGATCCGCTACTATCCACGCAATGAAAACCATCGCATCTCTACCCATAGAATCGATCGCAACATCAGTTGCCAGCTCTGTCAGCTCGGCGTCGCCACGGGCTTAGCCTCCGCCAAGCAAGGGCAAGATCTGCAAATTACCCCGTCCTTTGTCGCCAACCGCAATGAGCAAAAAAGCGCAAATGGCTGGCAAACCGAGAGTAACTATGAACCCGGGCTCGATTTACGCTGGGGTATCAACTCACGCACATTGCTAAATGCCACCATAAATCCCGATTTTTCCCAGGTGGAGTCTGATGCTGGCCAGCTCGATATCAACAGCACTTTTGCGCTGTTTTTTGATGAGAAACGCCCCTTCTTCCTCGACAATAAAGACTACTTCGATACCCAAGTGAATCTGCTGCATACCCGCAATATTGTATCGCCGGACTATGGGCTTAAACTCACCAGCCAAACCGAGCAACACACTTGGGCATTGCTGGCCGCCAATGACAGCCAAACTACCTTCTTGATGCCAGGGAATTTAAGTTCTGAGATCACCTCCTTAGCGGAGGAAAGCCTCAATCTGGCGGCACGTTACCGCTTCGACATGGATAAAACCTTCTCCTTTGGTGGGCTTATTACGGCCAAGAGCAGTGCCGACAACCAACTGACAGCATTTGCCGAGCAAAATGATTATCACAATTATGTCATGAGCTTAGATGCGAAATACCAACCGACAGCCCAAGATATTTTTACCGCTCAAGTTGCCCAGTCGCAGACACGTTACCCTACTGCCCTGTATCAACAGTTTTGCGGCAATGTGGAGGGAGAACTGACAGAAGGGCTACTCTGCGGCCAAACGCCGTTAAGCTGTGAGCTCGGCCAATGCCAAGTGAATGAGCAAGTGTTACGTAGCCAATCGGATCGGGATTTCAGTGGCGCCCTGTATCAACTGACCTATGAACACAACGCCCTCGATTGGTTTGCCTACGGCGAGTACCACGACGTGTCTCCTGATTTTCGCGCCGATTTAGGCTTTGTAGAAAAAATTGATTACCGCACCTTTATGGCCGGTGGTGGCTTGATTTGGTATCCCGAAACCGTATTTAACAAGATTAAATTCGGCGGCGACTGGGATATCACCCACAATCAAGCTGGGGAGCAGCTAGAGCAAGAGTTTGAAATCTTTTGGGAAATGTATGGCACGCTGCAGAGTGAGTTATCCTTTGGGATAGAAACCCGGGAACGCGTCGGCCCACGCCATGACAGCGCGCAACTGGCAGTGTTAGGTAACAGCAATCAATACCAAGAAACCCAAGGCTGGCTTTACGGCGCGATTACGCCCACCTCGGCCCTGAGTCTTGAGCTGGAGATCCATTACGGCGATGAGATTGACTTCCTTAACGATCGATTAGGCACAAAAACCTTAATCAATCCGATATTCAAATGGAAAATTGCCAACGGCCTATCGGTGGATGTTTCCCATCAATATCAACATATGGAAGTCGAGCAGGATAAACTCTTTAGCGCAAATCTCTCGGATGTGCGTCTGCACTGGCAATTAAGTCTGCACAGCTTTATTCGCCTATCGAGCATATACACCCAAATCGAGCGTAACCTTGCGCAGTATTTGTATTCGACACCCGATAGCGAAGAGGCGCACTTAGGGAATGAAATCCTCTACGGCTACAAACTCAATCCCCAGAGCGTGTTCTATTTGGGCTATTCCGACAGTTTAACCTCGGATGATGAGCTCACGCGGCTAACTCGGGATGAGAAGACCTATTTTATGAAGCTAAGTTACGCCTGGTTACTTTAGGCTGAAAGGTTTTGCACTAAGCCCGCAGCAAAGCTTGTGGGCTTAAATCGGAATGCTAACTAAGACTCATGGATACCCAATAAGCTTGGGCTGGGAAGCGCAATCCCTATTGCAGTGAGCTCCACTCCCCAATGTCGCAGCAGCGCAAGATACGCCTGCTCAAAGGGATAGCGTGGCTTAGGGAATACCCACGTTGAAGGAAAACACCATTCCTCCTCGCTTTCATCAATCGCTAAATAAATGGCGAAATCATGGTTTGTCTCGCTCAGCGCAGCGATTAGATTTGTCGCCATTGCGACCCTGTGGGCAGAGGTAAATCCTAACTGTTCACCAAACTCATCAAACACATAAGCATCGTACAGTGCTTGCAGCTGCGCGGGATCTAAAGGATCGTAGCGATTGAGTGTTTCCCCGAGCGTTTCCTCGCGGTCATAACAATTAAAAGCGCCAAGAAACCAACTAGGATTGGGATGAAACGGAATATCCGAATCAGGATGAAGAAGCGTCATGGTGACAGGTTCTCGTATTGCTACTGAGGCTTTAAAGAAAAAAGCGTTTTTAGGCCGCTAACTGCCTTGTCTGAGTAAAGGCATTTTCGGCTAAGGTACCGCATCAAGCCGTTTTATCAATATGCTGATATAAAAGCTAAAGCCCCATTACTGATAATGGGGCTTTAGTCAATTTAGCGTTTTTGCAGGATCACGCTACCGATGGAGTAACCCGCACCAAAGGAGCTTAATAGCCCTAAATCGCCCGCATTAAAGTCAGCGGAATATTTATGGAAGGCAATCACAGAGCCAGCGGAGGCGGTATTGGCATACTCGTCGAGCACTACGGGCGCTTGCTCAGGCGTTACCTCATCCCCTAGCAGCTTTTTCACCACAAATTGGTTCATATTGATGTTGGCTTGATGCAACCACAAACGTTTAAAGGACTGTGGCGTAAGAGATTGCTCGGCCAAATGCTCGTCTAAATGTTGATAAATCATCGGCAACAGTTCTTTAAAGACTTTGCGGCCCTGTTGGTGGAATAACTTATCCGCCTGATGCGCCGAGCTTGGATCGCAGCGATTTAAAAAACCGAAATTACTGCGAATATTGTTCGAGTAATCTGTAAAACAACGACTTGAAACAATGTTAAAGCCCTTATTAGCGGCCACTAGGCTTTGCTCTTCAAGCACCATAGCAGTCGCCACATCCCCGAAGATAAAGTGACTGTCACGGTCACGGTAGTTCACCTGCGCCGAACAAATTTCGGGGTTAATCACTAACACCCGTGACGCCGAGCCCGTTGCAATCGCATTGGCGGCAGCCACAATGGCAAAGGTGGCCGAAGAACAGGCAACCTGCATATCGTAGCCATAGCCACGGGTCCCCAGTGTCCGCTGGATTTCAATCGCCATCGCTGGATAAGCGCGCTGCGTATAAGCACAGGCAACGATCACTAAATCGATTTGCTCGGCCTTCACATCCGCTTGTTTAAGCGCCATCACTGCCGCCTCAACCCCAATTTCGGCCTGCATAGATAACTCGTCACTGCTGCGCTCAGGAATAAGCGGCATCATGATTTCAGGATCGAGAATACCGTCTTTAACCATCACATATCTGTGTTTGATGCCCGAGGCCTTCTCGATAAACTCACTGGAGGAATAAGACAGCGGCTCGACATGGCCCTGCTCAATTAATCCTGCATTTTCAAGGTTAAACATATCGACATAGGCGTTGAAGCTCTCCACCAAAGCTTCATTTGAAATACTGTGTGGCGGCGTAAATAAACCGCTGCCAGAAATAACGACCTGTTTCATAGGTGCTCCGAACGGGTGCTTGTTGTAAGGTGAGCAGACGTCGCATTATTCTGTGTTGGCACGGCGGCCAATGCGTGTTCAGCCTGCGCCTGTTGCTGCTCTAATTGTTGCTTTTTATGCATTTGCGCTAAGTCTATCACGACTGTGGAAGATATTTTATCTTGGATCCCCTGCCGATTGGCATCCCAAAATATCTGCATAAAGCCCAGTAAGCCCGTCGTGAAGCCCGCTGCATAACCGCCATAACGGCCAAATGCTCCCCAAAGGCTAATTTTAGCGCCATCGAGTTGGATAACGCGGATGCCTAAGAGTTTCTTACCTAAGGTCTGACCATCAAATTTGGCGGTAAACACAGTGAAGTAAAATGCGGCCCAGCCAAAACCTAAGCCCATATCGCTCATAAAGCCTTTGATCCACGCCAGCACACTGCGGGTGTCACTCTCTTCCTCATCGGCTTCACTGTTGCGGCTTTCAGTTTGATGTGCTGGATTGAGATTGATGTCAGGAACTAAGGGAGCGTTTTGCATGGCCGCTCGATTATCGGTTTGAACGTGGGCTAATCCATCGGTTCGCGGTTCAGATACGGGAACGGCATCAAGCTTACCTGTGGACGACTGATTTAGCTGTGGCAGCGATGATAATGTGTTTGGATCCTTAGCTAAATCCTTTGCTGAATTTTTCACAGAGCCCTTGGTGGAGTCTAGGGTGACTTCAAACACCTTCACCTCGGGCCAGAGGCTGCCCGCCATCATTTCATCACGTAACAGCGCTTTATCGGCATCGGATAACTCCGTGCTCGCTAAAGTATCTAATACCATATCGCGGCGCTCAGCTGCCGACATTCCCTCCATGGGCACATTTTCGAGTGTCTGCTGCAAAGCACGGATCTGTTCACGAGCACAATCGGTATTGTCACAGAGTCCTAGGGAGACAAGATCTGGAATCGCCTTAACAACAGCGTTAATATCCTGGGGCGCGGAGACCTTTTCGCGGGTGGATTGATTCGATTGATGGAAATTCCACAAATTTCCCGCCGAGCTAAAGAGCATTAATCCCAGCATGGCAGCATAAAGGCCCCATTTGAGTAAGCGGCCAAATTGGCGACTGCGTTTCTCGATATAAATAATCCCCACCACCAGCAGAACAAACAGCCAATCCATTTGTTCGGCTAAAATAGTGATGAATAAACCGTCGATTAACATCGCCAGCGCCCGCCTTAATGGCGTCGCTAGCGGGGTGTAAAGCACAGATTCGGCAATAGTGAATGCCTTAGGGGTGACCATAGTTCTTGGATCTTTGCCCAAGTCCGTTTGTTGTTGCTTCATAGTATGGCAATCCGGTTCCGATAGCGGTTTTATAAGTGAAACATCAAGTGGTTATTCTTTTATACGCGTAATTTTTTATTGATGTTAGCAAGAGGTTAACACAGTTAAACCCACAGCCAATTGGGCTTTGCGAATAACAGGATTATCTTTAATAACCAAATCGAATAAAGAAGAACAAACAATCACTTCTAAATGCGCCACAGGCGATTATGATTCAATAGTGCAAACATAGGAGCAAGCAATCCATGAGCAAAATTTTCGAAGACAATTCATATACTATTGGCAACACCCCGTTAGTGCGTTTAAACCGCGTAAGCCAAGGTAAAGTGCTGGCAAAGGTCGAAGCACGTAATCCAAGTTTCAGTGTCAAATGCCGTATCGGTGCCAATATGATTTGGGATGCCGAGAAAAAAGGCCTGCTCACCAAAGATCACGAACTGATTGAGCCTACCTCAGGTAATACCGGGATTGCCTTAGCCTATGTGGCGGCCGCCCGTGGTTACAAGCTGACGTTAACTATGCCAAATACAATGAGCTTAGAGCGTCGTAAACTGCTTAAAGCCTTAGGTGCAAACCTAGTGCTGACCGAAGGTGCAAAAGGCATGAAAGGTGCTATCGATAAAGCGGAAGAAATCCGTCAATCAGCGCCTGAAAAATACATTATGCTGCAGCAGTTTAATAACCCTGCTAACCCTGAAATCCACGAAAAAACCACAGGTCCAGAGATTTGGAACGATACAGATGGTGCTGTGGATGTGTTTGTTGCGGGTGTAGGTACTGGCGGTACTATCACAGGCGTGAGCCGTTACCTGAAAAAAGTGGCTGGCAAAGCCATTACTTCTGTTGCGGTAGAACCCGCTGACTCACCGGTTATCACCCAAACCCTAGCGGGATTACCTGTGCAACCAGGTCCGCACAAAATCCAAGGTATTGGCGCAGGTTTTATCCCTGGTAACTTAGATCTTGAGTTAATCGATCGCGTTGAAACCGTCACCAACGATGAAGCCATCGACATGGCGCGCCGCTTAATGCAAGAAGAAGGCATTTTAGTCGGTATTTCTTCTGGTGCAGCTGTGGTTGCGGCTAACCGCATCGCGGCTCTGCCTGAATTTGCAGATAAAAACATTGTGGTTATCCTGCCTTCGGCTGCCGAGCGTTACTTATCTTCGGTACTGTTCCAAGGCCAGTTTGGCGACGAAGAGAACATTCAGTAATCAGGCGATTCGGCCTGCAAAAATACCCAGCATTGTCTGGGTATTTTTATGGCTGAAATTTATAGGTAATCGCGATGAACACCGCTTAACCGCCCCTTAGATCTGCATTTATCCACTAAGTTGGAGCTAGTTCATAGTTTTCCATCGCTGCTCTGACTTTTGCCGTTAACTTCGCTATAAAGGCTGTATTTCTTTGTAAACTCAGTCAATTTATGTCCTTCTATCACACCCCGAAAGCCTTAAATGCCTTTGATGCCAAATTTGAGGCGCAAAAAATCGCCTTTGGCCCCATCAGTTTTCAGGTTGCCCATTGCCTGCTGAAATTTGAAGTATTAGCCACCATTGATCAAGCAGGCGAACAAGGGGTAAGCATTGCCCAACTCGCGCAAATCAGTGTGTTAAACGAGTATGCCCTTGGCGTCTTACTCGATATGGGATTGAGTATGGGACTGGTATGGCTCAATGGCGATGCCTATGTGCTCGATAAAACAGGCTATTTTTTACTGCACGATGATATGGCGGCCATTAACCTCAATTTTGTGCAGGACGTGTGTTATCAGGGACTGTTTCAACTCGATAAGGCACTAGTCGCGGGTAAACCCGCGGGCTTAGCGGTATTTGGCGATTGGCAGACGATTTACCCCGCCCTTAAGGATTTACCTGCTCAGGCAAAGGCCAGCTGGTTTGCCTTCGATCACTATTATTCTGATCACGCTTTTCCGCAGATTTTACCCTTAGTGTTTGCCCATTCGCCCAAGCATTTAGTCGATATTGGCGGAAATACGGGGAAATGGGCGCTAAGCTGCTGCGAGTTTGATCCAGAGGTTGAAGTCACCCTGATGGACTTCCCAGGCCAATTAGCCGTAGCCAAAGACAATGCTGCCAAGCATGGCTTTGCCGAGCGGATCCATACCTTTGCCACCGATTTGCTCGATGAATCACGCCCCTTTGTCGAAGGCGCCGATACCTATTGGATGAGCCAGTTCCTCGACTGCTTCTCTTTGGAGCAAATCCTCAGTATTTTGCAACGCACCGCTCAGGCGATGACGCCAAACAGTCAGTTGTTCATTGTCGAAACCTTCTGGGACAGACAACCCTCCGCCGCCTCAGCCTATTGCGTCAATGCGACTAGCTTGTATTTTACTGCAATGGCCAATGGCAATAGCCGTATGTACCACTCTAAGGACTTGATAACGTTACTACATCAAGCGGGCTTATATGTCGATGAAGACACTGACAACCTTGGTCTTGGGCATACTTTGCTGCGGTGTAAACGAAAACCTTAAGCATTAGAAAATTTGAATTTCTGAATAAAATTAATCAATTTTATTTATCAAACTCTCGACCATACACTGACATTAACAGATAGACACATCGAATTAATGTCAGTGTTGAGAGGTAACAAACATGACTTCAAAACGTAAACGCTGGACAGCACAGGCAGCAAAATTACCTAGCCCTATGGGCGGACTCGCCCTCGCGATTGCAAGCTTAGGTTGGACTTGGGAGAGTGTGGCGCCCTCACTCAATGGTTGGGGCCAACTGACAGGGGCAGCCATCGCCTCAGTCTTACTCATGCTGCTTGCGGCAAAATTTATACTGCATCCCTCTGTGCTGAAAAACGAACTCAGCCATCCGGTCGTCGGTAGTGTGATCCCGACATTCGCCATGGCCTTGATGGTAGTGTCGAACCTACTCGGCCATTATTTCCCCCATGCCGGCTTAACCCTCTGGCTAACCGCCATTGTTATCCATGTCATCTTTTTAGGCGCCTTTATTTACTACCGCGCTATCGACTTCCAACTCGAACATATGGTGCCCAGCTGGTTTGTGCCACCCATTGGCATCATAGTGGCGGCAGTATCCTTCCCAAGTAATGGAGCGCCTTGGTTAGTGAACTTGATCTTGGCCTTCGGCATGTTCGCATATTTAGTCATGTTGCCATTGATGCTCTATCGATTAATCTTCTGTCAGGCCGTGCCCGATGCCGCTAAACCAACGATTGCCATCCTCGCCGCGCCAGCCAGTTTATCCTTAGCGGGCTACTTAACTGTGTGCGAGCAACCTTCGATTGCCTTGGTCGCCGTATTGGCCAGTATTGCGGTATTGATGACTGCAGTGATTTATCTCGCTTTTTTTCATCTGCTCAAATTACCCTTTAGCCCTGGCTATGCTGCATTCACCTTTCCCATGGTGATCGGCGCGACGGCACTGTTTAAAACCGCTCATTGGCTCGCGCAATTTAGTCAAATGAACGAGCTCAGCCAATGGGTAAAATTACTTGCCGACTTCGAACTCGGTGTTGCAACCTTAGTCGTTTGTTATGTCGCTATACGGTATTTAATCCATTACTTACCCAACCCAATTGATTATATTTTTACCAACCAGCATGTTGAGTATAAATAATCAGTATAGATAACCGTATAACTAAATAGATTAATTAATAAACAAAAATAATTTAATAATATGGCATACAGAATATCGGGATTGAATTTATATTCAATCCCGATATTTATTTAACACTCCTTAAGAATCTAAAACGCACAAACCTTGCTTAAATTTCCATCAAAAATAAAAAGATGCCTTTTCAATTTAAAAACTTTCCCAGAGAGAAAATAAACAATACGCCAACCATTAAATTCAAAAACCATAAAATCAAACAGTACAATGGACTATAAAATATATATTTTTATTTTAAAATAAAACGCAACCATTCCAAGAAACAAATAAAAACCAATTAAGAAACCAATAAAATCCAAAGCAAAACAAATAAGCAACAAATCAAACAACTAAGAAACAAAACAACCCATTTAAAGACGAAAACATGCCAGAATAAACAATATGAAATCTTGTTAAATATTTTCATAATCAACTTTTTAACATTTAATCAAAAATAACGGCTGTTGCACTTGTTATTTTCTTGTGTTTATATCCTGAGCCTAATTAAATGGAACACTCTTTCATTACAAAAGAATCCATTTAATAAAAATAAAAATGAACAATAAGAGTAAGGGAGAATAAAATGCGTGCTAATGTAACATTAGCCAAAGCGATTCGCTTTGCGTTAATTGGTGGAGCAACCTCTGTAGCATTATCAACTTCAGTAGCAATTGCTGCAGAAGACGGTGCTAAAGTTGAACGAATTGAAGTAACAGGTTCACGTATTAAACGTACCGATATGGAAACTGCAACACCAGTGACCGTATTAAGTGCTGATGATATGGCTAAGCAAGGCTTTACTAACGTGCAAGATGCATTACAAAGCCTAACTTCAACCACTGGTGCAATGACTACTCAGTCAGTACATGGTTTTACTCCAGCAGCATCATCAATCAGTTTACGTAACGCAGGTGCCAGCAGAACATTAACTCTGATTAACGGTAAGCGTTTAAATCAATATCCTAAGCCAGCAGGCGGTACTGATAACTTCGTTGATACTGCAAACTTACCAATGGAAGCCGTTGCCAGAATCGAAGTGTTACAATCTGGCGGTTCAGCAATCTATGGTGCCGATGCTGTTGGTGGTGTAGTTAACATTATTTTAAAAAGAGACTTCGAAGGCGTTGCTTTAAAATATCGTCATGGTGACACCACTGAAGGTGGTGGACAAAGTGACCGTATCGCCTTATCTCTGGGTTCATCTTCTGAACGTGGTAACGTATCGACCTTTATCGAACTTACTGATACTGAACGCTTAGCAGCCACGGACCGTGCCGTTTTTGGTTTAGATACTGACAAAGTACCTTATAGTAAATATTCACAATACAGCTCTTATGGTGCTGGCATTACAGGCATAAAACCAGCTGGCGGGACGATACCAAAAGGCCAACGTGTACTAACGGCAAGTGAATGTGAAGCTGGCGGTTTCCTTTGGACAGGAAGCGCATGTGGCTATGACCGCTCTAAGTGGCGTGATCTGTCACCAGAAAGTACCCGCTTTATCAGTTCGACTAACTTTAACTATGAACTCACAGATAATTTAAGCTTTGTAGGACGTCTTGATTTTGCACAAGCGAAATCAACAACGCTTATTGAACCTATGGGTATCGATAACTACACAGTCAATGTTGCTGGAGACAAAATCACATTAGGTGTTGATTTAGATGATTCACTGACCAAGACATTCGACAAGAGCACAGGCCTCGGTGGTGATTTTAAAAATGCCGAAAATGGTAACTATAAATACATTCGTCGCTTACACGAGTTTGGTAACCGCGGTGGCGAAACCAATACACGCAACTACTTCTTCACTGCTGGTTTAGAGGGCGTGATTGCTGATGATTACTCATGGGATACCTCTATCAATTACGGCCGTACTAACGTTGATGTGTACAGCAGTGGTTTTGCGACCGTTGGTGGATTATTCAACTACTTAGCCGAAGGTACAAATGGCCGTTCTTTATTATCATCAATCAGTAAAGATGATGTGAAGAGCGTTGCGTACACGCCATTTGAAAAAGCCCAATCGACTCAGAAAAACGTTCAAGCCAACATTTCAGGTCCAGCATTTGAGTTACCAGCTGGTCCAGCTGATTTCGCTTTTGGTGCGGAATACACCATCCAAGATTACGCCTCAGAATCTGATTCTGAGTCTGTAAAAGGCAATATTTTAAGCCGTGGTGGCTCATCGGGTTCAGGTGAACGCTCTTATTGGGCAACATACATGGAATTAAAACTTCCAGTTGTTGACAATCTAGTTGTTGATGCTGCGCTTCGCTATGACAGATATGATGATTTCGGTGGTAACGTTTCACCTCAGTTAACTGTTGAATACCGCCCAATTGATGAACTGCTGGTACGTGGCTCTGTGAGTAAAGTGTTCCGCGCTCCAGATATGCACCGCGTTTATGGCGATGCAACTAAAGCTTACAGTAACATAATTGACTTTAAGCAATGCCAAGCCTTAGGTGGTACGCCATCTCAGCCAAACTCGGATCCAAATATTCATAAAATTTGTAACGAGCTGAACATTGACATCACCACTGGCGCTAACAAAGAGTTAGAAGCTGAAACAGGCTACACGGCCAATATCGGTGCCGTCTATGGTGGTGAGAGCCTAAATGCGTCTTTAGACATTTGGGAGTGGAAACTGGATGACATGGTGAGTGACATTTCTGCCAGTAAAGCCGCTCGTGAGTATGAAACGTACGAAAATATGATCACCCGTGATGCATTAGGTACTATTACTCACATTAATACCGTTGCTCAAAACCTTGCATATCAGAAAGTCCGTGGTCTTGACTTAACTGCAGGTTATGGCTGGGATGTTGGCGATTTTGGCGAACTGAAATTGAACTTCAACGGTACTTATATTTTACTGTCTGAAGGTCAGACCGATCCTACTGCAGCAATCGATGATGATATTGACGATGGTGGCTTACCACAATACAAGGCCAATATCATTCTAGGTTGGTACGTTAATGATTTTGAAACCACATTAGGTGCTTACCACACCGCTAGAATGCATGGTGTGGGCTATAAATCATTTAAGAAAGCTGCCTTGGACAAAGGTCAACCGTTTGATGAAAGTGCAAACGAAATTGCCTCGCAAACTAAGTGGAACTTAACATCGGCTTATAACATTACCGATTCAATTAAAGTCACGGGCGGCGTAATGAACTTGTTCAATGCTGGACCAAACTTTGACCCAACAGACACGGGTTGGCCACACTATAACCGCTCATCTTATGATGCACGTGGTCGTGAATGGTTTATTGAAGGTGAAGTGAAATTCTAATTTCCCTATAGGAAGATAGAAAACCACACAAAAACGGCATCCTCGGATGCCGTTTTTTTATCTCCTATTTAACCAATTAACTGAGTTAACCTTAGCGCCTATTTACCCGCAGCTTAAGGTGAACCCCAGCGCCCAGCGAAATCCGCGCACCTAGTTAAATCCCGGCACCTAGTTAAATCCAAGATAGTGCGCGCCAATCACCAGTACGCTTGAGACCAACATCAGCAGTAACATAAAACGCCATACAAATTTCAACCAGTTGCCCCAATCGACGCGGCATACGCCAAGGGTTGCCATTAAAGATGCTGAGGTGGGCACTATGATATTGGTGAGGCCATCGCCTAGTTGAAAGGCCAATACCGCCACTTGGCGGGTCACACCAACGATATCAGAGAGAGGAGCCATTAGTGGCATCGTCAGTGCGGCCTGCCCTGAACCTGAGGTCACGAAAAAGTTGAATACGGATTGAAACAACAACATAAACCACGCCGAAAGTGCATCCGGCAGATGGCCAATCACCCCGCCAGCGCTGTTCAGAATCGAATTAAGCACACTCGGTTCAGTCGGTGTACCGCCGCCAAGGAGCAGTAAAATCCCTGAGGCGCATCCCACTAAAAGGGCTGGCTCTAACATGGTTTTAGCGCCATCCTTAAAACTCTGCGCGACCTTGTTAAGCGTTAAGCCATTGAGCTTAAACACGCAGCCAATAACGCCGGCCACTATGCCCATGGTAAAAAACTGGCTGGCGATCTCGGGGATAAACCACGCTTTTGCCACAACGCCCCAAATCACCCACACCATAGTTAACACTAACAACAACAGCACCAACACATCCCCAAGATTAAAGCGGCTCTCGAGCTTTGTATTAGCATGGTGCTCACGGAAATAAGCATCGGACTGATAGCTATGGGAAAGAATGGGTTGCTGCTGAATGCGATGGGCGTAACGCATGGTAAAAACGATGCCAAGCAATGTGAACCCGAGCCACATAGGGAAGCGAAACTCACTGCCAGAAAGAACCGGGATCCCCGCAATGCCCTGGGCAATTGCCACACTGAAAGGATTCATCCAAGAACTGGCAAAACCTATTTGGGTCGCCACATAGGTCACCATCACAGTGGTGATGCCGTCGTACCCTAAACGGATCATAAGTGGGCAGATAATAATCGCGAAGGCAATGGCCTCTTCTCCCATGCCAAACACGGCGCCGCCGAGGGAAAACAGGGTAAATATCACCGGAATGAATAACTTTTCATTGCCACGGGTTTTATCGATTAACTTTAAGATGCCGTTATCTATGGTGCCTGTGGCCATCACCACCCCGAAGGAGCCGCCAATCACTAGCATAAACATGATCACGCCAATCGCGCTGCCCCATTTAGACCCCGAGGTTAGGCCCTCAAAGGCGAAGTTAAAAAAGCCAACCCCGCCCTCGCCTTTAAACAGTGCCACGGGTTGCAGCTTAGGTTCGCCCGCATCATCCAATTGATAGGCAAATGAATTAGGGTCGACTACTGTCCGCGCTTTATCGACGCCATCGGCCAGATAATGCACCTCTTGGGTTTGAAACGACCCAATCGGAATAAAGTAAGTCATTAATCCCGCAAGTAATGCCACAAAAAAGATGATCACTAAGGTATCGGGCATTTGAAAGGATGAGGGAGCGTGAGAAGCAGATGGTGCCATAGCAGTCTGAGCTGCTTCTGTTGGCTGAGTCGTCGAGGGTGGAGTCGTCATAGATGCGCCATTTTATGTCAAACGGAAAAGGCCGCACTATAAACTAAAGCGCTGTAAATCAGTACATAAAATATTCATTCACTTGCATGAATACGCAAAATGCTTACATCTATCACACCCAAGCAATCCGCATAAAAATGTCTGCAACGGCGAATACAGCAAAAAAAGCCCAGTAACACTGGGCATATTTTATAAGCCTAAGGCAAACAGTCACTCAAGGAACAATTATCACAAACCTAAGTAACTGACTCTCTTACTTACTTTCTTGGCTATTTTTCGCCTTTTCAGTATGCAGAGGCGATGCAAAAAAGTGTGCCTGATGGGATTTTTGCGGATCGGGTAAGGCAATTTGGCCTTGCTCAATCCACCAATAACCGAGGCCAACGATCACGCCGCCACCGACAATGTTCCCTAAGGTCACGGGAATTAAGTTATTGAATACAAAGTTTGCCACGGTTAAATCGGCAAATTGCTCTTGGGTTACACCTAAAGAAGCAAAAAACTCAGGGCTGGCGACCGACTGAATAGTGATCCCAAGCGGCACCATAAACAGGTTTGCAATACTGTGCTCAAAGCCACTGCTGACAAACATGGCTACAGGGAGGATCAGTAAAATTGCTTTGGTTAGGGATTCGCGGCTAGCGAAGGTCATCCAAATGCCCAGACACACCAACATGTTACATAAAATACCTAAGCTGAATGCCTGCACCCAAGTATGATGCAGCTTATGTTGCGACACTTTTAGCGCGTTTAAGCCCCAGTTACCGCCATCGAGCTCATATAAGCCCGCCGCCATGATCAAGCCAACCATTAACATGGCGCCGACGAAATTGCCTATATACACGCGGCTCCAGCATTTAAGCAATTCACTGGTGGTCACCTGTTTTTGCGCCCATGCAACGCTGCTCAGCACCGAACTGGTAAACAGCTCGCCACCACAAATCACCACCAAAATTAAGCCCAAGCTGAAGGCTATCCCGCCCACCAAGCGCACTAAGCCCCAGGCGCTATCACCAGCACCCGTAGTGACAGTCAGGTAAAACACAAAGGCTAAGGCTATAAAAGCGCCAGCAAATACTGCTAAACCAAAGGATTGCCAAGGCGCCTTAACCACTTTGCTTTTGCCGTAAATTTCGGCTTGGTGATAACAACTAAAGTGTGAAGAAACCTGTATTGGCTCATGGCCAGTCGAGGATGTTTGTGGAGCGTTAGCATGTGAGTCTTTCATAACTGTACTCCCAAAACCGATAAACAAACGCGAACTTGCAACATAGGTCTCTCCTACAGCGCCCAAGCGCAGATCAAACCAATCAAAATTTACATTAAGACTTGCTTAAATGATGACTCACTAAAGTCACGCTTTGTAACATACAAATCGCATTGGCCGTGAAGCAGAGTTTGCCAAAGCGTGATGCTATTCACAGGTAAAATGTAAAATTTTTGAAGCCATAAACACAAAAGGTTAATTGGTCATACCAATTTTAATCACTTTTCACCTTTTTGCCATGGCGCTTTTAAAGCGCATTTTTAGCTAAGATGAAGCAGATTTAACCTTATAGAGGCCGAGTTTCCATAATCTAGATGACGACTTGGTGACAAGCTCTTGTTCGAACTGCATTCATTTAAGTAAAAACAATCATGTTTTCCATCCCCTCAAATGAAACGATTTCATGTCGGCTTATTTCTATCAAATGCCCTACTACCGCCCAGCATTCCGTATAAACAAGCCTTTTGCGATGGCGGTTTTATCAGGCCAAAGGCTGCCTAAATCGTAAACAATCAAAATCAATCGATACGGTGATAGCTTTCATCGGTTAAAAGCGCGACAGTCAATCAAATAAGCGATGACATTGGCCCATAATCGGCCAGCAAAAGCGTGCTTTAAACCTTATTGTGCTAAAAAAATGCTACCTTGCTAGCAAATTTGCGATTAACCGGGCACAAACTCGCCCGTTTAAGATGCGAGAGTATAAGAGCTATGTTAATATGCTCGTGGATAATTGGTCTTACCAATTTATAAAAGAGTTATCGATAACCGATAATCCAAGTTAAACGAATATTTGTCATCTTATCGGGTATCAATAGACAGACACTTGGCGCGATAAACATCCCCAAGTTCCAGTTCCCATCATAGGGCGTCATCTTGAAGGGAGCTTTAATCAGGAAATAGCGATTGGCCTATACTCAACATGGTTTGCCCCATGAGCGCCAATGACCTTTATCTCAACCAAAAGGTATTAGTACGATGACCGACAAAACTGAACTGTTTGCCAACGCATGGGAAGGTTTTACCCCTGGCGATTGGAAATCTGAAGTCAATGTACGTGACTTTATTCAACAAAACTATGCTCCCTATGAAGGTGACGAGTCATTCCTAGCCGGTGCCACCGAAGCCACAACCAAGTTGTGGGACAAAGTGATGGAAGGCATCAAGCAAGAAAACCGTACCCACGCGCCAGTTGATTTCGATACTAAGATGGTCTCTACCATCACTTCCCATGACGCGGGTTATATCAATAAAGATTTAGAAACTATCGTTGGTTTACAAACCGATGCGCCGCTCAAGCGCGCTATGTTACCTAACGGTGGTATTCGCATGGTTGAAGGCTCATGTGCCGCTTACGACCGCGAACTCGACGCCGATGTAAAATACATCTACTCAGAACTGCGTAAAACCCACAACCAAGGCGTATTCGACGTCTACACTCCAGAAATCATGGCGTGCCGTAAATCCGGCGTATTAACCGGTTTACCCGATGCCTATGGTCGTGGCCGTATTATCGGTGACTATCGCCGCGTAGCACTGTACGGTATCGACTTCTTAATGAAAGATAAATTTGCCCAGTTCAGCTCACTGCAAGCGCAGTTCGAAGCGGGCGAAGATTTATCTAACGTTATCCAACTGCGTGAAGAAATTGCTGAGCAGCACCGCGCTCTTGGTCAAATGAAACAAATGGCCGCGAAATACGGTTTCGATATTTCTCGCCCAGCGACAAACGCTCAAGAAGCGATCCAATGGACTTACTTCGGTTATTTAGCCGCTGTGAAGAGCCAAAACGGCGCGGCAATGTCTTTAGGCCGTACCTCATCTTTCCTCGATATCTACATCGAGCGCGATCTGAAAAACGGCATCATCACTGAGCAACAAGCTCAAGAAATGATTGACCATTTCGTGATGAAACTGCGTATGGTGCGTTTCCTACGTACTCCAGAATACGATGAGCTGTTCTCAGGCGACCCAATTTGGGCAACTGAATCTATCGGCGGTATGGGCTTAGATGGCCGTACACTGGTAACCAAATCCAGCTTCCGTTTCTTAAACACCTTATACACTATGGGCCCAAGCCCAGAGCCAAACATCACTGTGCTCTGGTCTGACAAACTGCCTGTAGGCTTTAAAAAGTACTGTGCGAAAGTGTCTATCGACACCAGCTCTATCCAGTACGAAAACGATGACTTAATGCGTCCTGACTTCCAATCTGACGATTACGCTATCGCTTGCTGCGTGAGCCCAATGGTTGTGGGTAAACACATGCAGTTCTTCGGCGCCCGTGCAAACTTGGCCAAAACCATGTTGTATGCGATCAACGGCGGCGTTGACGAAAAACTGAAAATCCAAATCGCGCCAAAAGCCGACCCCATCACCGACGAAGTATTGAACTTCGATGACGTGATGAATCGCTTAGACGGCCTGATGGATTGGTTAGCAACCCAATATGTCACAGCACTCAACGCTATTCACTACATGCACGACAAGTACTCCTACGAAGCTGCGCTGATGGCGCTGCACGACAGAGACGTACGTCGCACCATGGCTTGTGGTATCGCAGGGCTTTCTATCGCAGCCGACTCACTGTCAGCTATCAAGTACGCTCAAGTTAAACCTGTACGTGATGAAAACGGCATTGCCGTCGACTTTGAGATCAGCGGTGATTATCCAAAATTTGGTAACAACGACCCACGCGTCGACGATATCGCCTGTGACCTAGTTGAACGTTTTATGTCGAAGATCCGCGACCGTAAAATGTACCGCAACGCTATCCCAACTCAGTCAATTCTGACCATTACCTCTAACGTGGTTTATGGTAAGAAAACCGGTAACACGCCAGACGGTCGCCGTTCAGGTGCGCCATTTGCACCGGGTGCAAACCCAATGCACGGCCGTGATCAGAAAGGTGCGATTGCCTCTTTAACCTCAGTGGCGAAACTGCCTTTTGCCCACGCTCAGGACGGTATCTCTTACACCTTCTCTATCGTACCTAATGCTCTAGGTAAAGATGAAGATGGTCGCCGTACTAACCTGGCGGCGTTGATGGACGGATATTTCGCCCACAACGAAGGACACGAAGGCGGTCAACACTTGAACGTTAACGTGATGAACCGTGAAATGCTTGAGGATGCGGTCATTAACCCTGACAAGTATCCGCAACTGACCATCCGGGTATCGGGTTACGCAGTACGCTTTAACTCTTTGACCCCAGAGCAGCAGCAAGACGTGATCACACGTACTTTCACAAAAGGTCTGTAAGCTAAATTAGGTAAGGCTGTAGTACAATGTGCTACAGCCTCACTTATTTCAACAGGAGTCACAATGGCAGTTACCGGTCGGATCCACTCAGTGGAATCCTTTGGCACAGTGGATGGTCCAGGCATACGGTTTATCACCTTTATGCAGGGCTGTTTAATGCGCTGTCAGTATTGTCATAACCGTGATACTTGGGATCTTGATGGTGGCAAAGAAGTACAGGTCGACGAGTTAATGAGCCAAATCATTAGCTACCGCCCCTTCCTCGATGCCAGCAACGGCGGTGTGACCGCCAGCGGTGGCGAAGCCATATTACAGGCGGAGTTTGTCGCCGAACTTTTTAAAGCCTGTAAAAAAGAAGGCATTCATACCTGTTTAGATACCAACGGCTTTGTGCGTAAGTACACGCCAGTGATTGATGAGCTTCTCGATCATACCGATCTGGTGTTGCTTGATATCAAACAAATGAATGACGATAAACACATTGAACTGACAAAGGTCAGTAACCACAGAACGCTGCAATTTGCCGAGTATCTCGCCAAACGCAATCAGCCTACCTGGATACGTTATGTGGTCGTGGGTGGATTTACCGACGATGAAGCCTCGGCATTGCAACTGGCCGAATTTATCAAGCCCATGAAGAATATTGAAAAAGTTGAACTCCTGCCCTACCACGAGCTGGGTAAACACAAGTGGGAAGCGATGGGAGAAACCTATCAACTCGATGGTATTGCACCACCGAGTCGCGACACCATGGAAAAAATTAAAGCCGTGTTTAGCTCACAGGGGATTAACGCGGTCTATTAAGACGCCAAGGGAGGCTTAAAGCTCCTCCCAATAACTGGCATCTAAGCGCTCAAAGGCTATTTTTAAGATGAGCGCCATATCAAGGTAACACGCCTTAGCGCCCAAGGATTGGCAATGAATGCCCATGGCAGACAATTTCGCACTCAACTGATTACTCCAGTCGAACAGCGATAAAGGTAATGGATGGCGCGCACGCCAGCCTAACCACAATAAGCCCTGCAACGGCAGGCTAATAAAGAACAACGCGATAGTGAGGGCTTGGGGTAAAAACGCCCAACCATAGGTATAAATCTGACTCACACTCGCCAAAATCGCCAGCACTGGCATCACCAGAATGGCAAGCTGAGTGGCGCGTACCACCCGATACTCAGGAAAATACAAACCTAGTTGTCTAACCATAGGCCAAGTCTTCATATAGCGACGACCATCACCTAAGGTTTTGAGAATATTGATACTCAATTTTAGACACCTACAACAGAGGAACACTGCTTTTACCATAGCACAATCTGGCACTGCGCCCCAAGACTGCGATGGCAAATTACGCAAGCGTTCCCAAGATTTTGAATCGTTAATTTAAACACAATGGCAAAAGGTTTACACATGTCTAATAAACTGGTTTTAGTACTCAATTGCGGTAGCTCTTCACTCAAATTTGCCGTCATTGACGCGCAAACAGGTGACGATCAGATCTCTGGCCTAGCCGAGTGTTTTGGCTTAGAAGACTCGCGCATTAAATGGAAAATCAACGGTGAAAAGCATGAGTCCTCTTTAGGTGCATTTACCGCTCACCGCGAAGCCGTTGAATTTATCGTCAATAAAATCCTTGCTGGTCAACCTGAATTAGCCGCACAGATCCAAGCCGTGGGTCACCGTATCGTACACGGCGGTGAGAAGTTCACTCGCTCTGTGATCATCGACGAGCATGTCATCAAAGGTATTGAAGAATGTTCTTCACTGGCGCCACTGCATAACCCAGCACACCTTATCGGTATTCGCGCGGCCATTGCGTCTTTCCCTAAACTGCCACAAGTGGCGGTGTTCGATACAGCATTCCACCAAAGCATGCCTGAGCGCGCGTACATCTACGCCCTGCCATACAAGCTGTACCGTGAGCACGGTATTCGCCGCTATGGTATGCACGGCACTAGCCACCTGTTTGTTAGCCGTGAAGCCGCTAAAGTGTTGAACAAACCTTTAGAAGAAACCAATGTGATCTGCGCACACTTAGGTAACGGTGCCTCTGTGACGGCGGTTAAAGGCGGTAAGAGCGTTGATACCTCAATGGGACTGACGCCGCTTGAAGGTTTAGTCATGGGCACACGCTGTGGCGATCTCGACCCATCTATCATCTACCACTTAGTGCACCAACTGGGTTACACACTGGAAGAAGTCAACAACCTGATGAACAAGCAAAGTGGTTTGCTCGGGATTTCTGAACTGACTAACGATTGCCGTGGCATCGAAGAAGGTTATGCCGATGGTCACAAAGGCGCGACCTTAGCACTGGAAATCTTCTGCTACCGTTTGGCGAAATATATCGCGTCTTACACTGTACCGCTCGGTCGTTTAGATGCCGTGGTCTTTACCGGTGGTATCGGCGAAAACTCCGACATCATCCGCGAGAAAGTGCTCAACATGCTGCAAATCTTCAATTTCCATGTGGATGGTGAGCGTAACAAAGCGGCCCGCTTCGGTAAAAAAGGCATCATCACCACTGACAACAGTACTGTTGCTATGGTCATTCCCACCAACGAAGAGTGGGTTATCGCCGAAGATTCGATTAAACTCATTACAAAATAATAAGATGATTCAAGCCGTTTGCTCTGCCAAACGGCTTTATTATTAGCGACCTACAGCTAAATAAACACAAGCAAAGCAGAGACGACTCACTCTGCCAAAAACCATCGAACTTAGAGGTTTTTATGTCTCGAAATATCATGTTAATCCCCATAGGCACAGGAGTTGGCCTGACCTCCTTAAGCCTAGGTATGGTGCGCGCGTTAGAGCGCCACGGGGTAAAAGTCCAATTCTTTAAACCCATTTCCCAGCTGCGTCCTAATGATAATGGCCCAGAGCGCTCGACCACGATTTTAAGCAAATCGCCCACGGTCAATCCGTTAGAGCCTTTCGACATGGCCCATGCCGAAGCACTGATCCGCGCCGATCAAACCGATGTGCTAATGGAGCAAATCATTGCCCGCGCCGCAGAATGCGCCAGCAATACCGAAACCCTGATTGTTGAAGGCTTAGTGCCAACCCGTAACCATCCCTTTGCCGACGATGTGAACTACGCCATCGCCAAGGCAATGGATGCGGACGTGATTTTCATTGCCACCCCCGGCAGCGACACGCCAACTGGCCTGATGAACCGCCTCGAAATTGCCTACAACTCGTGGGGCGGCAAAAACAACAAACGTCTGATTGGTGCCGTGATCAACAAGATTGGCGCACCGGTAGACGATGAAGGTCGCGCTCGCCCAGACTTATCGGAAGTATTCGATCATCAAGGCGTACAACGCTCAGATGCGTCCATCATGTTCCAACTGCCGGGTAAGAGCCCACTGCGCATTTTAGGTAGCGTGCCTTACAACCTCGATTTGGTTGCGCCACGCGCATCGGATCTGGCGAAGCATTTACGTGCCCGCATTCTCAATGCCGGCGAGATGAACACCCGCCGTCTGCGTAAAGTCACCTTCTGCGCCCGCAGCTTGCCCAATATGGTCAACCACATTAAGACAGACTCACTGCTGGTGACCTCTGGCGATCGCTCCGATGTGATTGTGTCAGCGTGCCTCGCCGCCATGAACGGCGTGAAGATTGGTGCCCTGCTGCTCACTGGTAGCTACGAGCCAGAGCCTGAAATTTTAAAACTGTGCGAACAGGCCTTCGAGACAGGTTTACCAGTATTCCTGATCGATACCAACACTTGGCAGACGTCACTAAACATCCAACGCTTCGACCACGAAGTGCCAGTGGATGATGCGGTACGTATCGATTTAGTCCAAGAATACGTCGCCAGCCATATCGATCAGAGCTGGATTGAAAGCGTGACCAAAAACTCTCCAAGGGAACATCGCTTATCACCTCCCGCGTTCCGTTATAAGCTCACCGAACTTGCGCGCGCCGCCCACAAAACTGTGGTACTGCCTGAGGGTGATGAGCCACGTACCATCAAGGCCGCAGCGATTTGTGCCGAACGGGGTATCGCGCGTTGCGTGCTGTTAGGTAAAAAAGATGAAATTCAACGTATTGCAGCACAGCAAGACGTTGTTCTGGGTGAAGGCGTTGTGATTGTCGACCCCGATGAAGTTCGCGATCGCTATGTTGAGCCAATGCTCGATCTGCGTCGCAACAAAGGGTTGACTGAAGTCGTTGCCAAAGAACAGTTAGAAGACAACATGGTGCTCGGCACTATGATGCTGGCGCAAAACGAAGTCGATGGCATCGTCTCTGGCGCGGTAAACACTACGGCCAATACGATTCGTCCGCCGCTGCAACTGATCAAAACGGCACCGGGTTCTAGCCTTGTCTCTTCAATCTTCTTTATGTTGATGCCAGACCAAGTGCTGGTTTACGGTGATTGTGCGATTAACCCCGATCCTAACGCTGAACAACTGGCCGATATCGCGATTCAATCGGCGGAATCTGCCAAGGCCTTCGGCATCGAACCAAGAGTAGCGATGATCAGCTACTCAACCGGTAACTCAGGTACTGGTTCAGATGTGGATAAAGTGCGTGAAGCAACCCGTATCGCGAAAGAAAAACGTCCTGATCTGGTGATCGACGGTCCACTGCAATACGATGCGGCCGTCATGCCAAACGTGGCTCGCTCTAAGGCGCCTAACAGCCCTGTTGCAGGCCAAGCGACGGTATTCGTGTTCCCTGATCTCAACACGGGCAACACCACTTACAAAGCTGTACAGCGTAGTGCTGACCTCATCAGTATCGGCCCCATGCTCCAAGGCATGCGTAAGCCTGTGAACGACTTATCCCGCGGCGCCTTAGTGGACGATATTGTCTACACTATCGCACTGACGGCGATTCAAGCGTCACAAAACGATGCCAGCAAAGCCTAATATACTTAGCTAAAGCATCATCAAAAAAGCACTGAACTCCTCAGTGCTTTTTTATTTCCGAAAGAAAAAGCTCACAAAGCGGACAGCATTAAACGCTTAAAATATCCTCAAAAGGTCATAAAAATGCTGTTTGGGGAAATTCACACGCTGTGAATAGACTGAGAAAAACTAAGAAAATATCCACAAGGAAATGCCTGGATAACGGCGTCACAGAAAAGCGTCACTTTTTAACCAGCAAATAAATTGATATACAATCAGCCACTTAAAAATTATCCCTCTAGTCTTCAACATAGTTGTCCACAGATTCTGTGGATAACCTAATGAAGTCATCCTTTCAGATATGCCACAGGCAGCCGATCCGAGTCAAGTCATTTTCGGCAGTGACCGCCATTATTACAAAACTTGAACATAGCCGCTAAAATCGCGATACTCATGACAAATACCTATAACGAAAAGCCATGAGAACCTTATTTTTCCTTTCATTATTGTTTTTGTTTGGTTGTGGCGATGCTGGAGACAAAGAGCAGCACGTGCTCACTCCCGAAGAGGTGAGTCTCGGCTTTTTTAGCGCCATTTATGTTGACCGAGATGTGGAGAAAGCCAAGTTATATGTCGATGCTCCACTCAAAGAAGTCTTAACCCACTATTACATCGCCGCAGCGGTACAGCGTAATATGCTCGGCCTGTCGATGACCAATGTCGAAATGGAAATTGATGATATCGATATCGACTTTTTCCGTAAGTTCACCAAAGACGTCATGGTCGTCGTTAAGATGAAGGGCTTAAAGGGTGGACAGCCTTGGATTGATGACAGAACCATTCGCCTGCATAAAATTGGCGGCAAATGGATTATCGTTGAGTTCATGCCTGAAAAACGTAAGGTGAATGGCTAAACGATCTTCCCCACTCTACTTGCAATCCCACAACGGATAAAAAAATAGCAACCCTAGGGTTGCTATTTTCATGTGCTTGTATTTGTTACTTCAGACTCAGAATCCGCACTGTAAACCTTAGGTTTACAAGACTTAGACCGCTTCTTCTTCGCTCTGTGCAGGTAAAGACGTCATCACGTCGTCTTTAACTTGGTAGTAAGCGTTTTCGTATTCATGAACTTCCATAACAACTCCTGCTCGATTTTGTAAGGTCGCAAAGGCATGCCGTTCTATGCTGACATTTTGCCCATGAGGAAAGGGAATTTCCGTGGCGCAGAGTATACCAAAGCCAGATTGATAATTACAGAAAACTTTCAGTTTTGTTTCGATGTAAAAGATAAAAACGGTTTATAACGCTTTAAAAGCCGCAAAAACGTATCTCAACATGAAAGCCTTTCAGTTGATATAGCCTAATGCACTAAAGAGCGCGTGCTTACAAACAAAGAATCTAGGAAGACGGGCACAAACTGCTATCAATTAAATAATGATGCGAGTAGGAGGTCGATATGAATGCCATCATTGAGTTTGAAGCCGCAAAACTCACTACCTTATTCAGCCACGGCGATATCTTGGGGATCCATATGTTTATGGATCAAATGAATATCCCGCTCGATGTGCAGGATAAGCTCTATGCTGAAATTTCTGCGCTTAAGCACTTAGACCCACACAATGTCAGTCTTGCCATTGAACATCATGGGCAATCGCAACTCTCAGAGCGATTAAGCTATTAACAGGCTAGTTAAGTAAAGATGGGATAAGGCGCGAAGCGACATCATTAGACGCCATCATAAAGCCTCTCAAGGTCTTATGATGGCATTTTATGAAGTGTTTAAGAGACCAGAGGGCTTACGCCTTTAAGCGGTAGCGCAGCACCTTTAATGATTTCTCCTCAGAAACATCAACAAATGCGGCGGGATTGGGTAAGCGCTCAAGGTATTCGAGTGCAGGCGCGGCGTCTTCGACCTGCTGGCGCAAAAATTGAGTATCGAGTTCCGGCGCATTTAAGCAGAGTAGCACCTCGGCATTCTCGGCTAACAACTCTGGTAAATGCCTGATCAAACGCACGTAATCCTTAGTCGCCACGAAACTGCCCTTTTGATTACTCGGCGGATCGGCAACGACTATGTCATAGGGGCCTAACTTACGTAACTTACCCCATGACTTAAAAATATCGTGCCCTAAGAAACGTGCGCCCGCACTAAAGCCATTGAGAAGATGGTTCTGCTTGCCTATGGCTAACGCCCCTTTACTCATGTCCATGTTCACGACTTCATCGGCGCCGCCCTGCAGTGCTGCCACCGAGAAACCACAGGTATAAGCAAACAAATTCAGCACTTTCTTATGGCGAGCATGAACTCTAACCCATTCACGGCCATTGGCCATATCGAGGAACAAACCGTGGTTTTGTCCCCGCAATAAATGCACCTGAAACTGGGCGCCGTTTTCGCTGACAACATGGGGATCGGGCACCTCACCCGCCAGAACTTGGCTAAAGGTTTCACCTGCACTGCGGTATTGATACACCAAGTTTAACGGCCGATTGGGCTGTATCGCTTGCCAGCGCGCCGTAATCGCCTGTTGGCACTGGGCCAACTCAGCCGCATCGAGGGGAATAAAACTGGTCAATAACAATACTGGCGCGAACCAATCTAAACAAAGATGTTCGCAGCCGGGGTAATAACCACCGCGGCCATGGAATAATCGCGTGGCATCTTCACCGACTTCTATCGTCGCAAGTGCATCTATAAAACGTTGCATTATCTACTACTTATTATCTGTTGAATGGGTATCGACAGGTTCAGAAATCGGAGCGGTGCTTGTCGATTGGCTCACCAGTTTATCATCCACATCGTCGGATAATAAAATGGCTAACCAGCTACCACTCTTGCTGGATTCGAGGGCTATCTTGACGACCATGGTTAAGGGAACCGACAACAGCATGCCCACCGAGCCCAGCAACCAGCCCCAAAAAATTAATGATAAAAACACCACTAAGGTAGAAAGCCCAAGACCGCGGCCCATAAATTTAGGCTCGACCAGGTTGCCCATCACCATATTGGCAGCAACGTACAGCAGCGCAGTACCGCCAGCCGCTGCGGGGCCTAATTGGATAAAGGCCAGTAATACGGCGGGAATGGCCGCGATAATCGAGCCAATGTTGGGAATATAGTTGAATAAAAAGGCAATAACCGCCCAAAGCAGCGCGTAATCCACCCCAATCACCGCAAGCCCCACGCCGACAATCAAGCCTGTCGCTAAACTGACTAAAGTCTTGATCACCATATATTGATTCACCGATTGCAGAAAACGGTCAATCTGCTGCAAACGCATGTCGGGATCGTCCAGTGCCAAGTGCAGTTTTTTCGGCAAAGATTGCGCCTCAAACAACATAAAGACGATGGTCAGAATGATCAGGAACAAATTCGCCATCACATTGCCGACACCCGAGAGCATATTGGTGGTCATAGACAACGCCATGCCGGGGTCGAAATAGGCCAGCACTTGTTCCTTGGAGATTTGGATATTCAGCGCCTGCAACTTATGCAGCACCCAAGAAAACTGCTCCACCAGCTGATCGCGATACTGCGGCAACTGCTTAGAAAACTCGTTAATGGAGCTGCCTACCAGAGAGGCGAGCCACAAGCCCATCAACACGATAAAACCCATCAGCAGGATCACGGCGAGCCATTTAGGTACGCGGTATTTGGTCATCAAGCCAATCGCCGGATTACAGATCACCGCAATAAAACTGGATAATACAAAGGGAACAACAATCGGGCTGGCGGCCTTTATCCCTGCCAAAATAATCACCACAAAGGCCATGACGGCAAAACCTTTGTAAGCGGCAGACGGCGTATTGGAACGTGTCATGGCGTAAAAATCCTTCTTGATCTTAGATAAAGTTGTTAGGCTAGCCCAAGAAAAGTCTCAAACTCAATCACCTAAGCCATAAAACTAGATTGTCATTATGAAACCAGAAACCGCGATTATACGCATTAAAAACTTAAGACTGCGCACTTTTATCGGTATAAAAGAAGATGAAATCCAAAATCGGCAGGATGTGATCGTCAATGTCGTCATTCACTACTGTGCCGACAAGGCGCGCAACAGTGATAATGTCGACGATGCGCTGAATTATCGTACCATCACAAAAAAAATCATTGAGTTGATTGAAAACAATCGCTTCTCACTGCTCGAAAACCTCACCAGCCAGACATTAGCCATCGCCAGTGAACATCCTTGGGTCGAATTTGCCAGTGTCGAAATCGACAAGCCCCACGCCCTGCGCTTTGCCGATTCGGTGTCGATGGAGTTGTGTTACCAAAAACAGCAATAAAGTGATCCCCGCAAGCCCGTTATCGTATATTGCTTATAATCAAAGAAAACCATCAACCAAGGACTCGACGATGAAGATATTGATAACGGGAGCTAGTGGGTTTATTGGTCAGCAGTTAGTCGCCCATTTAGCCAATGAGCATGAATTGGTCTTGCTCACCCGCCACCCCGGCACCAGTCGGCAACTATTAGGCCCGCAGCACCAATATCTCAGTACCTTAGATGAAGTTGATGATTTAAATCATATCGATGCGGTGATAAATCTCGCCGGCGAGCCGATTGTTGCTAAACGCTGGAGCGCGCAGCAAAAGCAGCGCATCTGCGATAGCCGCTGGAATACCACGGCGCGACTGAGCCAACTGATTTTACACAGCTGCACCCCACCCAAAGTGATGATAAGTGGTTCAGCCATCGGTTTTTATGGCCGCCAAGGCGCCATCCCCATCGATGAAACCGCAGCCCCACACCCCGAATTTAGCCATGATATTTGTCAGGAATGGGAGAGACTCGCGCAGCAAGCCGCCACCAAAACCCGCGTCTGCATCCTACGCACGGGTATAGTGCTTGGCCATGGCGGCGCACTCGCGAAGATGTTGCCACCGTTTAAATTGGGGTTAGGTGGACCAATAGGCCACGGCTGCCAGGGCATGAGTTGGATACACATTCAGGATATGGTGGCGCTGATAGACTTTTTACTCAACCATGACGAATGCGAGGGCATTTTCAATGCCACCGCGCCTAATCCTGTCAGTAACGCCGAGTTTGCCACCACCCTAGGTCGAGTGTTAAACCGCCCGACCTTTATCACAACTCCAGCCGCGATGCTGCGACTCGCCATGGGCGAAATGGCGGAGTTACTCATCGAAGGGCAATTTGTGATCCCCAAACATGCGCTAGATGCGGGGTTTAGCTTCCGCTTTGAGCGACTCGAACCTGCGCTAAGGGACGTACTCGCGAGTTAACAGTTTTTTCGACTCCGCCATTATCGGTAACTGGCTTGAGAATAAAATGTTACCAAGCGCGGAGTCGAGGGTTAACGCCATGCTGAATAATGGCTTGAAAATCAGAGATAAAAATCCCCTGTGGCGATTTATTTATCGACGTGATTTTTTGCAATGCAGCACTCGCATCTGGCAACAGCCGAAAAACATAAATGCAACACAATGATTTTAAAGACAATTTAACGACATTGACGCATTTTTCTGTTACACTCCCCACCTCTTGCTTATCGCTATTGACGTGTTAGCGCCCGCACTGAAGCACAGTTAACACTCCGAGCAAGTTCATTATCTTCAGTATCCGCACCCTCTGTCGCGATGCTGATCAACTACACCAATACGGTTCATATTCGCGCTTAATACTCCTTCTCCAGTCTTGGGGATTGATAAGAATCTGTCCTTAGATCGCGCGTTTAACACTTAGCATTAGATAATGCTAAATAACGAGATGGGTCGCCCTCACTCAGCTTGAATACAGCCAGCTTGAGTACAGCGGTATTCCCACAAAACCATTTGTAAGGAACTATCATGCACACCACTTATACAATTGGCGAACTAGAGTCGTTCTTAATTGCTATCTTCGTGCTGTTTATTGGCCATTCCATCAATCGCCATGTGCGTGTTTTTAGACAATACAATATTCCCGAACCTATCGTTGGCGGACTGGTCGTCGCCGCCGTCGTGGCCTTTTTACATTTCCAAGACATCACCCTCGCCTTTAGTTTACCCATGCAAAATACCTTAATGCTGATGTTTTTCAGTACGATAGGTTTATCTGCAAACTATAAGCTACTGCTCAGTGGCGGCAAAAAAGTGTTTATCTTTTTAGGCGTCGCTTCGGTCTATATCGTCATTCAAAATGCTGTTGGGGTGAGTCTTGCAAGCCTCCTCGGTTTAGACCCCATCTTAGGCCTTATCGCTGGCTCGATTACGCTGTCAGGCGGCCATGGGACAGGTGTTGCCTGGTCACAAACCTTTGCCGAAAACTACGGCATCAACACCTTAGAGCTTGCCATGGCGGCGGCCACCTTTGGCTTAGTCATGGGCGGCATTATCGGCGGCCCCGTCGCGCAACGATTAATTGGCAAACACAATCTGGTCTCAAGCTACGGCATGGGCCGTAAACACCACGCCACGCATCCTCAACTGGTCACCTACGATCAGCTCGAAGAAGACCAAGTGACCGCTAAGACAATCATCGAAACCCTGTTTGTACTGCTGATCTGCGTTGCTGGAGCCAAATGGTTTACTGTGTTTGTCAGCGAATATCAGCTGAATTGGCTCAAGATGCCGGACTTTGTCTATGCCCTGTTCCTTGGGGTTATCATCGCCAATATCACCGAAGTGACCCGAGGTTATAAACCCCATACTGAGAGTATCGATGTGATAGGTACTGTGGCGCTGTCATTATTTCTCTCTATGGCCTTGATGAACCTCAAGTTGTGGGAAATTTTGGATCTGGCTATCCCACTACTGATTATCCTGCTGGTGCAAACCGCAGTGCTGGCGGTATTCGCCTATTTTGTGACCTTTAAAATCATGGGCAGCAACTATGACGCGGCGGTGATCACCGGCGGTCACTGTGGCTTTGGTATGGGCGCCACCCCTACTGCGGTGATGAATATGGGCGCACTGGTGTCACGCACAGGCCCTTCTCCGCAAGCCTTTATGGTGGTACCGATTGTCGGCGCCTTCTTTATCGATATAGTCAATTTAATTGTATTGCAGGGCTACCTCAGCTTTTTGATGTAATCGCACAAGGTTTTGTGAAAACGCTTTATCATCAAACAAAAATGGCGCCGATAAGGGCGCCATTTTTATATCTCGTGAAGAGTGAAATCTAAGGACAAGTTAGAACGCGCGCATCATGCGCTCTGGCCGCGGCAAGTAATAATTGTTGTAATCCAATGAGAAGACCACGGAGCTTGAGCGGCCAACAATCTCCTCCCTGGGCACAAAGCCTATGACTCTTGAATCGGCACTGTTATCTCGATTGTCCCCTAGCGCCAAATACTGGTTACCAGGAACCGTAACTGGGCCAAAATTAGCCAGCTGTGAGGGCTGCGGATTAAGTCGAATACTGTGGGCTATGCCGAGGAGATCCTCCTGCCACTCGGTGACATTCGCTGGTGCATAGGCACTTAATGTTTGCTGTGTATATGCGAGTGGTTTGCCATTTAAATACAAGCGATTATCCCGCATCATCACAGTATCACCGGGTACGGCGATCACCCGTTTAATCAGCTTTTTATCGGCTTTTTTAGAGTCGAACACGATAATATCCCCACGTGTTGGGTCCGCAAGCTTAACGAGTGGGATATGGGTAAATGGCACTCTGATATCGTAAGCCATCTTATTCACCAGAATGCGGTCGCCCTCAACAATCGTCGGCAACATAGAGCCTGTCGGCACAGTATTCCAATCGGCCACGGCGCTCCTGAACACCAGCATTAGGCTGATAAACAATAAAATGGAGCGATTATCTCTAAGTAATGTTCTTATTCTTTTAAACATTCTGTTTATCTCCCTAAGGCCAAAATCCAGCAATCTTCTCGTTTGATGACAGTGCTAAGCTATCGATTGCCTGACGTAAGCAACGCTTGCTCGTTAAATAGACTCATCAATCTCGACTAAGTTCTTCGCGGATAACATGATGGCTTTTTCCATTTGTAAGCCAATGTGACAAATGCTCAAACTTAGCCTCAAACTTTGCCTCAACCTAAAACACTCAAATAATCGCCATTAAAAAAGCACTGGTTTAGGCCAGTGCTTTTTATTTTACAAAAGTGGTTTAAAAATAATGGCATTACGGCATTTGCCTTAACCGCTAACGCACCTTAACTTAAGCGCCCGCTTTTAATAATTCGGCGCAGGATTGATTGAGCAATTGGCGGCAGCGCCAAACACCCAGCAGCGCAACTAGCAAGGCACCGCAGACAGGGGCAATCCCCCACCAGGGCCAGTGCATATACACATTAAGTTCAAACACTTGGGTCTTTAACAGATACAGGGCAAATTCGGCCACTATCACTGCAAGCACCCCAGCTATGCCCCCCAGTAACGCAAATTCAAGTCCAGTGGCGCTACGCAGTAACCAGCCAGAAGCGCCAAAGGTGCGCAGCACCGCGAGTTCACGCTGGCGTGTCGCCATTCCCGCCTCGGTTTGGGCAATAAGCACTAAAGAACTGGCCAGTAAGACGAGAACCAAGACCAACGTCAGCGACAGGGACACCTGCTCAATAATCTGCCGCAATTGCCCCACCATAGCGCCGACATCGATAATCGACACCGTTGGGAACTGCTGGATAAGTTCGAGGATCACTGTGCTCTTCGGAGCATCACTCCCTTGCACATCCGTTTTTTTGTCGTCGAGGTAGAAGCTTGCCATCGAGGTATAGGCAAAGGGCGCTAGCGCTTCTTGAGTGAAGATCATAAAGAAGTTTGGCTGCATGGTTTCCCAGTGCACGGCACGGATACTAGCGACCTTGACCTTAAGCTCTTGGTTATCAATCATATAGGTCAGCGTATCGCCCAGCTTTAGACCTAAACGATCGGCAACACCTGACTCGACAGAAACCTCATCCGCGGCCTGATTAAAATGCCCTTCGACCAACTCGTTGTTGGCGGGCAAGGTGTTGCGCCAGGTGAGATTAAGCTCGCGGGAAATACCTACTCGTCCCTTCTCTCCCGCTTGGGCCTGTTCGTCGGAAATCAAGGTTTCACCATTGATTTGAGTCAAGCGGCCGCGAATCACGGGATAGATATCCGTTGCAGCTATGCCTTTTTGCGCCATAAAGTCATTTAATGGCTTAGCATCATCGGGGGCGATATTGACCAAGAAATAGTTGGGCGCGTTCTCGGGCAGCTGTTTTTGCCACTCGTTCAGTAAATCTTGCCTCAGGGCCAAAATGGTCAGTAGTAATACCAAGGCCGCACTAAAGCCCACCAATTGCACCGCATTTTGCCGCGCGCGGCGGCGTAAACCCGCAAGTGCCAGTTGCAAGGGATTGGTGGTTTTCATGCCAACACTGTGACCAAGGCGGATCATCACAAAGCCTAAAATACTGAGCAATACGCCCAGTAGCAGCACAGCCGCAACTACTGTGAGTGTCAGCGCCCAGCTTTGGGAATACAAATATCCCAACAGTGCCATCGCCCCTAAACTGAGGAGTAAATGCAGCCACATGCCGAGCTGCAAACCTTCGAGCTGTCTTTGTAAGACCCGTAGTGGTGGAATTGCCAGCAGACGCATTAAAGGATAGGCCGAAAACATAAAGGCGCTGATAAGCCCTGTGCTGATCCCAAGCAGTAGCGGCCGCGTCAACGGCGGCGAATAGGCAGCGATTTCAGGGGGTAACAGTTGATTAATGCCTAAATCCAGCAGTGCCCCGCCGATTAACCCCAGCACAATGCCAAACAGCGTCACCAGCAGTAAATGGATGCCGAATAGTCGACGGATTTGAGTTGATGAGGCGCCAAAGGTTTTAAGCATAGCCACCACATCATAATGACGTTGGCAGTAACGCTGGGCGGCAATCCCAATCGCGGCGCAGGCCAGCGCAATACCGAGCAAGCTTGCCAGCAATAAAAAACGCTCCGCCCGCTTCACCGCGCCCGCTATCGGAGAGTCACCAGACTGCACATCGACCCAGCGCTGGGAATTATTCAGCAGCGGTTTAACGCTATTTTCAAAGGCGCTTAAGGCGCTTTCTTCACCCACAAATTGATACAAATACGTCACTCTGCTGCCGGGTTGGATAACCCCAGTCTTGGCGACATCTTCAATCCGCATTAATACCACGGGGGAAGAAGCGAATGGGTTAAAACCCGCATCGGGTAAGCGGCTGATTTCTTGACTTAAACGAAACTCACTGTTGCCTAACTCCAGTGTTTTCGGGTATCCCAAGAGTCCCCCTAAGCGACTCTCGAACCACACCTCATCGGCATGGGGCAAGCCTTGGGCTTTTTCATCTTGGCCATTGGCCGCTTTAAGTTCTATGTCGCCCTTAAGTGGATAACCAGACTCAACCGCCCGCACTGTGACTAACTGAAACTTATCCCCCGCATACACCATGGAGTTAAATTGCATATTGGTCACATGCTTAAGACCAAGCTCGTCGGCCTTAGCCAGAATGCTGGCATCAATTTGAACGGGAGAGTCGATAATACGATCGGCGGCGATAAACTGGGTCGCTTGCCCGTTTATCGCGACCTGCAAGCGCTCGCTGACACGCGCAAGACCGCTGACCGACAGCACAGCCAAGGTAATGGCGAGGATAATCAATAACAACTGCCCCTGTTGCAGCTCGCGCTTAAACAGGCGCCATGCCAAATTAAGCTCCATGGGTTAGGCCTCCTTGGCGCTTAATTCAAGGTTGTCATTCACGCTGTGCGATGAGGTCGAATCTAACTCTTCCTGTAAGTGGCCGTTGTCCATAACCAGTTGCCTTTGGCAGCGCTTCGCCAATTGCAAGTCGTGGGTGACTAGGATGAGCGTGGTGTGGCTCTCTTGGTTCAGCTCAAACAACATATCGGCAATTTTATGGCCGTTAACACTGTCCAAATTGCCGGTTGGCTCGTCGGCAAATAGCACCTTAGGTTCACAAATGAAGGCGCGAGCAATGGCCACCCTTTGCTGCTCGCCGCCGGATAGCTGTTTAGGTAAATGGGTCAAACGGTGGGATAACCCCACGCGCCCCAGCATGGCCTCGGCCTTCTCCTTGGCATTTTTAACCCCAGCAAGCTCGGCCGGTAGCATCACATTTTCGAGGGCAGTTAAGGTATCAACTAACATAAAAGATTGAAAAATAAAGCTCACTTTCTGCTTACGCAGCGCGGCTTTCTGTTCTTCATTGAGCGGTGATAGGGCTTGGCCATCGAGCCAAATCTCCCCCGACGTGGGGGTATCGAGCGCGGCGAGTAAGCCAAGCAGTGTCGATTTGCCCGAACCAGAGGGGCCTAATATCGCCACACTTTCCCCCTGCTTGACATCTAAGTTAATGCCCTTGAGGATAGTGAGCGAACCTTCCTGAGTAGTCACCGATTTTTCGAGGTTAACAACATTGATGGCACTGTTTTTTGAAACGACGTTAGACATAGGATCCTTCTTATACAAATCGTTCTTGCGTCAATCGCTTAGATGCAAGCCGATGGCAAAGGCCGTGAGCACCTGCATCCTGTTAAGTCTGTTTATAACCACGCCAGTTCAGGCGGCGAAAGTGTTGATCCTCGGCGATAGCTTAGGTGCCAGCTATGGCATGTCGGAACAAGTAGGCTGGGTGGCGCTGCTGCAAAAAAATTTACCCGAGCATGAATTTACCAATGGTTCGGTAAGCGGTGAAACCACAGCGGGCGGTTTGCGTCGTTTGCCTGCGCTGCTCGATTCCGTAGCCCCCGATTTGGTGGTGGTCGAACTCGGTGGTAACGATGGTTTACGTGGATTCCCCCCGACGCAACTCAAAAATAACCTAATCCAAATCATTACCCTAGCTAAAAATAGCGGTGCTAAAGTGCTACTGACCGAAATTATGGTACCGCCTAACTATGGCCCTCGCTATACCCAAAAGTTCACCCAAGTGTATCAAGAGATTGCTAAAGACGAGGAGATTGCATTAATCCCCTTCTTTATGCAGGACATTGCTCCCCATCCTGAGTTGATGCAAAGGGACGGAATTCATCCCAGTGAAAAGGCCCAAGAGAAGATCGCCACTTGGATGCAACCTTGGATTGAAAAAGCAATAACTCAATAAAATCGCTGCAATTTTAAGCTAATAAACAGCTTGCTGATGTAAAGTTGCATTTAAGCGATAAAAACATGCTCCAACGCAACATTAACGCCTGAGATAAACAGTAAAATTCGTGTTAGCAAATGGTTAACCCAACAAGGAGTCAATATGTCCCTTAGCCATCAGCAAAAAGTGTACATACCCAAGGAAGCTCGTACCAACCAGTACATCACCGCCGAAATTAAAGTCACGGATGAATTACTGGCGCAATACCCCGATTACCATAGCTGTTATCAAACCTTAAGCCGCATTATTTTTAACTTGGCAGAACAACACGATCTCCGTAACGTTCATGTGATCACTAACGATAAACTGCCAGTCGTGCGTTACCACACCGAAGCCTATTGTTTCCAAACCGCTGAACAAATTCTGTTTTTTTACAATCCCGCCTATCACGAGGCACAAAACCTGTTCACCGAGGACAACTACCGTGCCCGCAAACTGCGTATTGTGTTCTTAGCGACAGGCGATGAGATCCGCAGCAACTCGGCCAATTTCCATACCCGAGTACGAGAACTCCTAAACGAATTAATGCCTAAGCTGCCGATTAAAGATCTTAAAGTGAAGATCCGCGACCATCAGCATTTATCCTATGATTTATTCGCTAAATCAAAAGGTAATAAAGAAACCTACGGCTATAAACTCAGAGCCATTGCACCAAGATACAAGGCTAGAAAATGTGACCTGCCAGAAAATGTTAGCTCACTCACCTATGTCACCGTCAGCCTGCCGCTGAGTCGTAAACTCAAACAAGGTTTACTACCGGACTCCGCAACGGACTTTAGCCCGTTATATCAACATCTTGAAGATAACTTCCTCAAGGCGGCGACTAATAAGCAATTAACGCGATTGGCTATGATAGCCAACGGCTTAACTCCCTTAGTGCGTAACAGTAAGTTTGAGAAACTCGACAGCAAGGCCGAAGTACAAATGATCGGTTTTGACCCAAACGCAACCGAGCAACAAGTGATCCGCCGCTGGGATGCCGACAACTTAGTCGAAGCCGCGCATTTTACAATCGTCGCGGGCGCCAAGGACTGTGATGACTCCGGCTATGGCCGTTTTATGAATAACGTCGAAGCCGCGCTGAAAACCTTTGCCGCCGAGATTGGGCTAGATCCAGAACGTGAAGATCTCGTCGTGCGCTTCCACCAGCACATTAGCTACCAGCTCTAGTCATTCGCTGTAGCACAACCTAAAACAAAGGGCGCATCTGCGCCCTTTTTATGTTTTATTCCAAAGCATTAGGCTTATATGACGCCATGCACTAAAGCGCGCTAACTTGGCTTTAGCCAACCTTTTATCAACTTGACCACTTTATCGTAATCATCGTCAAAACTGTGGCCACCGCTTAACTCCATCACAGTGACATTGGGCTGCTTGACCTCAGGGCATAAATGCAGCGGCGCATCGTCCTCTTTACCGTAGAGGCAAAGCATAGGCACAGTGGTTTGTTTGTTCACTTCGGGCAAGGTTAAGTAACGAGCCGATTGATTATCCGAGGTGACAATCTCGCTCACATGGATTTCAAAATCCGAAGATTGTGAAGGAGAGAGTAGCACAGCCCCCAAGACATTCTTCCGATACCGCGCGGGCATCTCATTTAGCACAAAGGGGATAACTTCGGCCCCAAAGGAATAACCAATCAAAATCACTTTTTGCGTGCCAAATTCCGCCTGGTACTTGTCGATTATGGCTAAGGTATCTTGGGTGACATCTTTGGGATCTTTTTGTTTCCAATAGTATTTCAGCGAACTCCAGCCGACCACTGGCCAGCCCTGCTGCTGTAAAATACCCCCAACGGCTTTATCAAGCGTCGCCCAACCGCCATCGCCACTCAAAAAAATCACCAGCGGTGGTTTGGTGTGGGATGAGGCAGCGTTTACCTGTGTTGATGGTTCGACAGGCAACAAGGTTAGCCCCAGATTATCGGCAAACTCATCGGCAAAGGCGTTAGCAGTTGAACATAAAAGTAAAACGCTCAGTATCTTGATTAAGGATTTCGTCATCTCGCACCTACTTTTTAAATACGCCAGTTGCACCACGACTCGTTAAGGTCACCAAACTACCCACCACTACGGGTAAAGATAGCCCGCCATAACAAATCAAATACTTAGCTTCCCATCTTGGATTAAACTTATCCTTATACCTTCTAAGTCCCTGAAAGTTGTAAAATTTATTTCCCTTCTTATAAACCGTTTTGGCAAGCTTGGTCCAAAACGGCACCAAGGCTCTATCGGTTAATCCAGACATGGGCGCCATGCCAAGATTAAACTGTTGATATTCTTGCTGTTTGCCCCAAAGCAATAGCTCAGTAAACAAAAAGTCCATTATATTACTACCCGATAAATTCGGCAGATAACGCATCAAATCAACGGAGAACTCCATTTTGGCGGCACTGGCCCACACATTGGAAAAAGCCACCAGCTCGCCATTCAAATACACTAAGGCCATTGGTGTGGCGCACAGGTAAGCGGCGGAGAAATAACCAACCGAAAACCCCTTTTCTCGCCCCTGCTTAGCCTTAAGCCAACTGGTTGAAATAGCCTCTAATATTGGCAATAGACTCTGCACTTCACTTGCATCGACAACCTTAAAGCTCAAGCCTTCCCTTAATGCCTTGGCATGACTCTGCCGCAAGCTGCGATACTTACTCGACTGTAATTCAAATTCCGCCAAGGACACTATGGCCTCTTCGCCGAGTTTATACAGGCTCAACCCTTGCTCTAAAAAGTGGGGTAAATACTTTTGCGTCACTTGATAAAACACTGGCCAACCATCGTAGGCGTCACACAGCTCGCGAAACTGCCACAGGAGATCATCAAATTTATCTGGATTACCGATAGGATCGCCCATCACCACCCAGCAATGTCCGGCGCGGGCATACATTAAGAAGGCATCTTTATCTTCATTAAATAACAGCGATTTATCTTGTACTAAGGCAAGATAACCGTGGCTACTCGGCGCATCAGCAACAATCTCCATGGCGCAGTTCAAGGCCGAGCTATCTAGGCGACTTGTATGGGGTTTTCGCACCGCAAGCACATAGCGAATGGCAAAGCCGAGTAGAATCGCGAGAGCTATCGCACCGCCCCGTAACGCACGGGACACATGGCTATCCTGCGAGAAGGTTAACCAGAGCGAATGGTCATAATCCACATCTTGGTAGGCAAAAAACAACACCCACACCATCAAAAATAATGCCGCGGCGAGGGATAATAACCAGCCGAAGGAATATTTAACGCCCACAATCGAACCTTGGCGATAAAACACCTGTTCACAGGGCAGCATTAATAAATAGATAAGACCGAGTGCCAGAGAAATCTGCCACTCTGCACCCTTAAGCACAATAAAAACAATAGCTACTAATAACAGCTTTTGGGTGAGTACAAAGGCTTTTTGATAACGCTTAAACAAGCCATGGGATAATAACAGCAACAAAATACCACTGGCACTCAATATTAAGCTCGACAATTCGACTATCGGCAGTGGCACTATCTCCCCTAGCCAATGATATTTGTGCACAATGGAAGGATTAACCACTGACAGCAATAAAACTAAACCGACGGAAAACACACTAATGCTTAATAGTGGTGGTAATAACTGCCTGACAATATGTAAATCAATATTTATCTTAGATAATTTATCCTTATTACTTAATACTAAACCCGCCACAAAATAAATCAGGGCCAGCATAAAAGGCACAATATAATAAATGACCCGATACACAATCACCGAGCCCAGTATTTGCTCAACGGGTAAATACTGGGATAAGGTCACTGTAACCACAGATTCAAAAACACCAATCCCTCCAGGCACATGGGCAAGCACCCCGATGGCATTTGCCACAAAGAAAATACTGAGCACTTGAAGGTAACTTAAGCCATCCACCGCAGGCAGCAGGGAATAGAATAATGTTCCCACCACTAACCAATCGAGTGTCGAAACCACAAACTGCTTTAACGACTGAGACAGTACGGGAGGCGCAAACTCAAACCCACGAAAATAAATCGTTTTTTTACGCCATAGACTAAACAGAAAATAGCCTACGACACCGAGCAGCATCAGAACACCAAACACGCGGCTTAAGGAAAACAACCACGTCGGCAACGGCAAATCAGCCAGTTGCTGCGCGGGGAAGTTAATCAGCGCGATACCACAAATGAAGAATAACCCGAGGAAAAAAGTCACCGAGCAGGCGAGCACTATTTGAGTTATTTGATTTCCGCTTAACCCTAACTCTGAATAAAACTTATAGCGTATCGAAGTGCCTGTGAGTAATGAAAATCCTATGGTATTGGAAAAGGTAAAGGCTAAAAATGAAACGGGAGCGACCTTTTGATAGCTTAATGATGAGCCAAGTTGTTTAATCGCAAGATAATCATACAAGGTCAACATTAAGTAGCTTGTCACAGTCAATGCAACGGCAAGCGCAAGCTGTGAAAATGAAAATAATTTAACCTCAGCCAAAATATCATTTAATTGATAATCCTGCTCAAGGTTATACAAAAGCAATAACGAGACTGTGAATATTAGTAAGCTAATAATCACCCGGATGCGTCTCCCCATTTTCATCTCCACATATTGTTAAGGGGGTAAATCAAGGTTAATGACCATTATGGATAAAGCATTAAATCTGAATTAACTTTAATTTATTATTAAGCGCTGTTTTAGCGAAAGATTTTTAACATAGTGATTTTTGAGTGGCAATCAAATTAAGCGTTAACTAGATGATGTTTTATTCATCTTGTAACAAGTATGTTTTAATTTGCATTAATAATATCCAACCGCCTTATCTGAACATAAAAACACCCGTAAGGGTATTCAGTTCCCCCCAACCACTTACCCATATTTTGGGATAAGAATATTGAGCTTAAATCGAGTCACGTAAAAATATCTCCCCTGGCCGCCGCGATGACTTGCACCATTTTGGCCATATTTCACATTGCCTTTTGCTGCCCCTAGCGCATTCTGTTAACGAAATAATAACAAAAAGCAGGAGCATCTATGTTCAACAAGACGACACACCCACTGGTGAAGAAGGGCGTTAAGGCGACACCACGCCACCTTTGGCCAAGTAACTCCCACAGGAATAAAGCTCAAAGTAAGGCGAATTGGCTAATGCCAACTGGGGTCGCCCTACTGATGGCTTTTAATCTCACGGGTTGTTTTTCTGACGATGATCCAGCACCAGAGGTCGTCACGCCACCCGTGGTGCAGCCCCCTGAAACGGGCCCCACCTTCCCCGAAGGCGCCATCAAAATCCTGCCGGGGGATAATCTCACTACCCGTATTCAAGAAGCCTTAATCAACGCGCAAAGTGGCGCTGTGATTGTGCTTCCAAAGGGCACCTTTAATATCGATTCGACATTACTGTTCGATGGCGACGTGGATGGGGATGGCAGTTATGCCAAAAACGTCACTATCATGGGCTACGGGATGAAGGACACTATCCTCAATTTCGCCCAAGCCAACTCGGGGGATGGGATTTTCGTGCAAAATGCGCTGAACATTACCATTCAAGATCTGTCAGTCAATGAAGCCAAAAACAACGGTATCAAGCTTAAAAATACCAATGGCATCATACTGCGCCGCGTGGGGGCGGTGTGGGAAGGTGAGCTCGACAAAGATAACGGCGCCTATGGTCTGTATCCCGTTGAGTGTGAAAACATTTTGATTGAAGACAGCTATGTCCGAGGCAGTGCCGATGCGGGCATTTATGTAGGCCAATCCCAATATATTGTGGTGCGCCGCAATATCGCCAAGGAAAACGTTGCTGGGATTGAAGTCGAAAACTCTAAGTATGCCGATGTGTATGACAACGAAGCCATGGGCAATACTGGCGGGATTTTAGTGTTCGACTTGCCAATCAATAACCACAGATACGGCTCTAGCGTGCGGATTTTCAACAACAAAGTGTATGACAACAACACGCCTAACTTCGCCAACGCCTCGGCCAACCCCGCAGGGGTGCATATAGTGCCGCCAGGCACAGGGGTGATTGTGCTGTCGACCGCCGATGTGGAAATCTTCAATAACGAAATTACCCACCACGACACCTTAGGGGTGACTGTCAGCAGCTTCTTTATTGCAGAACCCGATATGACCTCCTTTGTCGGCAACTATGGCCAACCAGGTCAAGCCATTGAAGATGGCTGGCGCCCAGTGCCGCGCAATATCTACTTGCACGATAACGTGATCACTGACTATGGTAGCAAACCTAAAGGTTATTTAATTCAAGACATTATCCGTGCGTATGTCATCAGTCACGGCACCTTGCCCGGCGTGCTCTACGACGGCTTAGGGGAAATGCTTGCCAATAACGGCACCGCCGCTTACCTCGGTTTAAAAGAGGCCCCCTTTGCCACAGATGGCAGCGATAATGTCTGCGCCAGTGATAACGGTGATGTGTCCTACGGCAGACTCTATGCCAACAGCAACACCGACATCAGCATCGCCGATGTGCAATACGAGAAGACCCAGAACAACCTGCTGAAATGTACCCAGGTGAGCCTACCCGTGCACACAGTCACCTTCGCGGGCCAAGTGTTTGGCTGCGGGGTTGACGATAATACCGCGGGTTGTGATGGCGGCGTGCTCGTTGGCGGCGGAGGCACTATCGGTGAAGGCGAAGGTGGTTTAGTGGGTGATGGTGACCAAAGTCTTTGTCAGGCGACGGGTTCAAACGTCAGTTGGGATGCGCTGCTAAAAGCAAACTGCCCTAAACTGTCGGACTACAATCTGTTCAGCGATGCCAAAAATCCCACGGCAGGGCCTAACTCGGGCGGTGTCCCTTACGATCTTAACACTCAGCTCTTTACCGACTACGCCAGTAAATACCGCTTTGTGTATTTGCCTTCGGGACAAAAAGCCAGTTACTCCGAAAACGAAGCGTTTGATTTCCCAGTGGGTAGCGTTATCGTCAAAACCTTTGCCTTGCCAAGCGATACCAGTAAGCGTGGGATCAGTAACGAGAGTTTGATTGAAACCCGTTTGCTGATCCATCGTCCAACGGGTTGGAGCGCCCTGCCCTATGTGTGGAATGCCGATAAGACAGATGCGACGCTGGCGAAAGCCGGTGCAATTAGCAGTCAAACCTTAAGCTATAAAGGAGAAAGCCTCACCTTTAATTACATGGTCCCGAGCATGAACCAATGTAAGCAGTGTCACCAGTTTAAGGCCGATGACAACAGCAACGCCGTGTTTGTGCCTATTGGTCCTAAGGCGCGCCATTTAAACCGCAATTACAGCTATCAAGATGGCACCATGAACCAACTGCTGAAATGGGAAAGCCTAGGGATTTTGCAGGGATTACCGAATCTGAGCCAAGTACCACAAGTGCCCGCCTACCATGATGGTGATGAAGCCACAGTCGCAAGCTTAAGCGATACCGCATTAATGCAAACGGCTAAAGGTTATCTCGACATCAACTGCGCCCATTGCCATAGACCCGAGGGCAACGCCTCTAACACAGGTCTTAAACTCGAATACTGGCGTGGCTATAGCGATGATGCGGGTTTCTCCCACGGTACCTGTAAATCGCCGGTCGCCTATGGCGGTGGAAACTTAGGTTTCGACGTAGTGCCTGGCAATGCCGCTGAGTCCATCATGCACTTTAGAATGCAAAGTACGACCCCGGGCGATCGTATGCCTGAAATCGGTCGCAGCCTATCCCATGATGAAGGCGTGGCGCTGATCAGCGAATGGATTAAACGCCTGCCTGCAGCAAGCTGCTCGCACTAGCGTTAACGGTAACAATGGGTGAAAGCAGGCTTGCAATCACCCACTTGCTTACCACTCCAAGACTGAGCGACACCCTGACAGAGAAGGCCGACTTAGGCCTTCTTATTTCAAGCAACAGCTTAAAGAGCGGATAATCCAATGAAAAACCGCCTAACACTCATCGCAATCTTCAGCCTAACGATGTTAGTAACAGCCTGTGGCGGCGGTGACAGCCAAAGCAGCGATAATGGCCAAACGCCGACTCCGCCGACGACACCAACTGTACCGACAACGCCCACTAGTTTGTGTGTGAATACAACTGGGCAAGTTAACTGGCCCGCCTTAATGGCAGAGGACTGCCCAGAATTAAGTCAATATGGGCTCTTTATCGACCCCGCAAACCCCACCGCGCAGCCGCAAGCGCCGGGATTTGGTTATCAGCTCGCCACGCAGCTGTTTTCTAATTACGCCAGTAAATACCGCTTTATCTATTTACCCGCAGGCAGCAGCATGCAATACCAAGCGCAGGAGGCATTCGAGTTTCCAACTGGCGCCGTGCTAGTCAAAACCTTTGCTCTGCCACAGGATACGGCTATCACAGGCATAGCCAACGAAACCCTTATTGAAACGAGGCTATTGATAAAACGCTCCCAAGGCTGGACTAGTCTGGTTTATCAATGGCAACAAGGTGAAGCAAAGCTGCTTACCGCGGGCGCAAGCGTGCACCATTCCCTGATTAATCAAGGCCAAAGCCAAAGCTTTGATTACAACATACCGAGCCGCGCCGAGTGCAAAATTTGCCACCAGATCAATCAAGATAACAGCAGTCTAATCATTCCGATTGGCCTTAAAGCCCATCTCTTGAATCGCGATATCATCGACCAAGGGCAAAGCGTCAATCAACTCAGCCTCTGGGCCAAACAAGGCAAGCTTGAGCAGTTACCCGAGTTAAGCCAAGTCGCTAAAACCTATGCCATAGACAACCTCCAAGCCGATTTAACCAGCCGTGCTAAGGGCTATTTAGATGTTAACTGCGCCCATTGCCACAGCGCCAAAGGCTATGCCAGCATCTCCGGCTTACGCCTTGGGTTTTATATCGACCATACCAGTTATCAATATGGGATCTGCAAACAACCACCGGGGTGGGATGGTGGCCCTAAAGGACTCGATTACGATATCGTTCCCGGCAATGCTGACCACTCGATTTTGCTCTATCGCCAAACGCTGTCAGAACCTAAAGATCGCATGCCGCCCATTGGTCGCAACCTTGAGCACCAAGAAGGCGTGGAATTAATTCGTCAATGGATAGATTCACTGGCACCAAGTTTAGGGAATTGTACTTAGATGGATGACTAGCACTTATCAACGCTTAGGAAAGAGATACAGGCAATATGGCTGTATCTCTACTTATGCACCAAATGATTTAACTATGTCTTTAACGGCAAAATTGCGGCTTTAACGGCAAGGTTCAGTCAATTGCCTTATTTAGTCAGCCCGTTAACCCGCATTTAGCCGGCTAAAATACCCAGGTGGATGGCCAATCCAATGCTTAAAGGATTGACGGAAATGGCTGACATCGCTGTAGCCTAAGGTCTCGGCAATCGCCTCAATATCCAACTCGTTAGCTAAAATCAACTCGACCGCCCTTTGGCAACGCACCTGATCGACTAAACGTTGGTAACTCGAGCCAAGCTGTGCCAGCTTACGCCGAAAGCTGCGATCGCTCATATGCAGTTGCGTCGCCATGTCATCTAAATGGAGCACTTGGGGAAAATGTTCATTGATTGCCGCCAGCACGGTTTCGATAAAGGATGTGGTTGATACCGAAGCGGTCTTTTCGGCGTAGGCAGGGAAAGGATACTGGATGGCAAGCGCGAGATGGGTGAGGGAAATGCTCCATTCATAATATTCGCAATTAAACAGCACCCTAGCCCCCGTTACCTGAGTTAAAAAACGCTCATCGCGGATAGGTTCTGCCAAATGAATTTGCCTAAGCGTTATCGCCTCCCCCGTGAGCTCTCTAGCCAGCCCTAACAACGAACCTATGCTGTGCAGAAATTGAAATCCATATTGTGCTTTGTCGATACGGCCAGTATTGAGCCAACGAATGCAAACACAGTCTTCTTCGAGGCGCACTAAGGTATCGGTAAAACTACCAACTAGTTGGGGATGATTGACCACAAACTGCAAGCAGGCCTGTAGAGAAGTCAACTGCGCAAGATGGGGCAAGAGCACATCTAAACTACTCACCCGATAGCTTAGGCCTAATTTAGTGCCAATATCGGGGTCGCCGCCCTGCAAACGTAAAAACTCCATCGCATACTCTACCTGCCACACAAACACAAACTGGCAATGATTGAGCTCTGCTTGGCCAACGCCGATATGCTCACAGACTTGCTGTAAGGCGTTTTCGCCTAACTGAGAGGCAATAAAATCGAGAATATTACGTAGCTCAAATGCGGGATAGGTTTGATCACCTACCATCAGGTTCGTCTTGTAGTCGACGCGCTGTAACATGGAAAATCCTTAATATGATTTGTTCAGCTTTTAATTCCCTAGGTGATTAGTTGTATAAGATCTCGCTTATTTTGAATAGTCTTAAACCAAACTTAATGTTAAAAAAATGTATTATTTTATTTCGCACTCGGACAAAACAAAAACGCCTGCATATTCGCAGGCGTTTTCTTCAGGATTGAGTTAACTCGTCGGCTTACATGGGACGATTTTTCTCAACTAATCGATTAAAAATCGCATTTACCGATAAAGACGCACCATGGGCGATTTTATCTGCCAGTTTCTTACGGACTTGGTAGCGCAACTTGTACACGGTACGTTCGCCAGCTAACTGCATTAACACATCATCACTGGTTGAAATCGCATCGATAAGACCTAATTCAATCGCCTGTTGACCGTACCAATGTTCGCCTGTGGCCACCTTAGCCAAATCGAGCTGGGGACGATACTTGCTCACGAAAGCTTTAAACAACACATGGGTTTCTTCCAGCTCCTGTTGGAACTTCTGTCTGCCTTCGTCAGTATTTTCGCCAAACACAGTTAAGGTGCGCTTAAAATCACCGGCCGTGTGCTGCTCGTAGTCGATTTCATGTTTCTTCAATAAACGGTTGAAGTTAGGCAACTGGGCAACGACACCGATTGAACCTACGATGGCGAATGGTGCGGCATACACTTTGTTTGCCACACAGGCCATCATATAACCACCGCTGGCAGCGACCTTATCCACGCAAATCGTTAATGGGATTTCGGCCTGACGCAGACGGTCAAGCTGGCTAGAGGCCAGACCGTAGCCATGCACCATGCCACCGCCACTTTCGACATTCACCACCACTTCGTCGCCCTTTTCGGCAATGGTTAAAATCGCGCTGATTTCTTCCCGCAAAGAAGCCACTTCGGCAGCATCAATACTGCCTTTAAAATCAATAACAAAAACTTTGCCTTTGCTGTCTTCTTCGGCCGCTTTTTCCTTCGCCTTTTCGTCCGCTTTCAGCTGTTTTTCGTAGGCTTTAAACTGCTTCTTCGACAGCAGTTCTTCCTTCAAGCTGTGTTTAAGCTCTTCAAGTTCTTCTGAAAGATTAGTGATCCTCAGTTCACCTTTATCCGATTTGTGCTTCACCGTGGACGCGAGCACCACAATAATCACAGCAACAAGCGCAACCACAATCGTCACGGCTTTCGCTAAAAACATGCCATATTCGTATAGAAATTCCAAAGTACTCTCCGTTGGGGCCTAAGGTGATCCGGTTTAGTGCGCGCTATTCTAACAGCCTAAAGCGCCATAAAAAAACCCAGCAAAGGCTGGGTTTTTAGGATTTTACTCGCGACTAGTTAGAACAGGTCGCAATCACGCTTGGATCGGTAACAAAAATTGTCGCTTCACCTTTACCTGCGGTAGAAGCATAGGTCGCCACTTGCGTCTGCATCTCAACCGTCGCTGCGGCAGCCATACCATCCGTTGAACTCTTCTCACTTGGGTCAACAATTGAGCTATGGTGACCCTTAGCAAAACGCACCGCACCAGAACCTTTGGTGGTTGCATCCACACAAGGCAGACCGATTGCCGAAATCAACGGCTCAGTGCCTGAGAGCGGGAAATTATCGACGCGATTTGGTAATACTTGGTCAGGTAAGTTGCCGTTACCATCACCCGCGATTTCGATTAAGTGCACGGGTAATCCCGTTGTTTTCAACATACCTGCATGGTTAACCGGATCCGCTGAATCCACCGCCGTTTGCACCGCAAAGGCAAAGGTTGGAATAAACTGCGCGTAAACCCCTTGTACTAATGCCGCATATTCTGGGCTGCCTGGCTCGTATCCCGCAGTATTGGCTTTATCCACTAATGCTTGGAACGTTGCAGAGGCAGTCACATTGCTAAACAGCACTGGGCCAAAGGTCGCAGAACCGGCAAACGCGCCCGCTAAACCACCCGCTGGTGCCGCCAGAGAGACCGCATTGATGGCATAAGGGTTAGGTAGCGCTTCGCCCGTGCTTGGATTTTTCATGCCCGTGCTGGCATAAGTCGCAAAGTCGGTACCGACAATCGCACCTAAACTTAAGCCCTGCGCACTAATCTTGGAAATATCGAATACCTGTGGTTGACCCGCCTGTGCAAGCCCCTGCGCTAAACCTGTTAAGGCTAAACGCACGCCAAGGTGATCCATGGTGGCCTGACGGAAGTTATCCCGCACCGATAGCGTGCTTGAGATATTCACGAAGACGAGTGGATTACCATTTTTAAAGGCATCGGGTGTACCAATCACGTTACCAAAGGAAGGATCGGTTGCCGATACTTCGTAAATCCCATCGCCATTGGCATCGAACGAGCGGGCACCATGTAAAGGCATATCGATGGCCACCGTTGCCACGCCCATGGCGGCATAACTGCCCGCATAGGCTAATGACATTTCCTTACCGCCGCCTAAACCATGTAGCGCAATCGTCGTTGGCCAGCCAGCAGTCGGTGGGGTAAAGGTTAACCCTTGTTGCTGATAGAAGGCCGCGAGTTTAGTCGCATTTGGCATAGAAATCAGTACAGGTACCGTTTCATAACCTTTAATCGCAGGGATGGGGTTAAATTTGGTTAAATGCTTGGTTTTATCCACTGCGGTTCCATCATCTAACAACCAGGTTTTACCCGCCATCAAAGAAGGATTCGCTAGGGCATCGGCAGGGTTTGCAATCCCATTTGCTACTGCCTGCATACCAAAGTTGGTTTGACTTAAGGTACCCGCTTGCAACGCTAATAATACCGAAACAGGGCTATCACCTTGGGCTTTCCAGCGGCCATTGATTAATGGAACAGGTACAAGCACTGGATTTCCGTCATTATCTAATACTGGCTTACCATCAGCATCGAGTTTGTTTACAAGAACTAGCTTACCTTCACTATCTCGTTCAAAGCAATTTGTAATACTGCATTCACCATATAGAGGTAACTTAATTTTTGCGGTATAGACATCGGCTAAGTTAGACACCACATACGCCGCGCCATCTGCTGGAGTTAAACCTGCAGCCTGCGCCACAGTGTAACCCGCAGGGGTGGGCATTTGCGCAAAACTTGGCGCATAAGGCGCGCCCTGTGCCATCAAGAGTTTTGTGGTTTCATAGACGTTTGCTACCGATTGAGTGGTAAACAAGCCTGAATAGGTAATGGTTGAGGTATCGACATTATGTGCCGCAGCCATGCCCTTTTCATAACTGTTGATCAAGGTTTGCAGCATCAATTGATCAGGCGTTTCTAGGGGTAAGGTGTTGATATCCATCTTCAACGTACCATAGGTCGTTGAAGGGGCAATACCTCGTCCCTCTGAATCTTGGATTAACTTGGTTGTCGCATAAATATAAGACTGGCCGGCTTTTAGCGGTTTGAGTGGCACGATAACGACTTTGTTACCCGATGCCATCGACACAAAATCGACACCAAATTGCAATTCATCGCCGACTTTACAGGCAGATACTGACGGTTTAGTGGTACATTCAGGATCCGATGACAATGGACCACCCACTGTGGCCTCAAACATTCTCACTGCGCCCGGTTGGGCAACCGATGCGGCCATCAGGGTCAGTTGTGTGCCATCGTGATCTTTAGCGAGTTCGAGATCGATTGAAATGGGAGATGTGGTTGACCATCCATCTAAGGCACCAAGAGCAATTTGCGGATCGACATAGTTCCCCGAACTTTCCCCCGGGATTGATAAGGTGCCGTCTGTAGTGCCGCTAAACAACAAATCATTAGGCAAAGGCACTTTAGCATTCGCGGGGTCAAACACCATATGGGATTCAGGGATGAGCGGCTCTGTCTTATCCTTGAGTTCGTTATAACTGTCCTCGCCACATCCTGTGAGGCCCAGTGCTGATGCAATCGCAACACACAAAATGAGTCTTTTCATTTTTTTTCCCCAAATCTTGTTGTAATAGTTTTGTTTTCCCCAAGAAATTAGTCACAATAGCGCAAAAGCTATGACTAATAGGGCTTATGTTAGCCCCTAACTCGTTTCAAGTTAACGTAAAAATATTGAGTTAGCCACAAGTTTGTCACAAACATTTTAGCTATTTGCAACAAAGTTTCATTCATTTGTTTGAAACATGCGTTTAGCAATTCGGCGACTCTAGAAGTGGCGGGCATTTTCGCCAAGAGGAATAAAAGGCTCATGTTGGAATATCAAGCAGCAAAAGATTTACTCAAAGGTAAAACCATACTGGTGACAGGCGCTGGCGCAGGTATCGGTCGCGCGGCGGCCATTGAATTTGCCAAACACGGTGCCACCGTGATTTTACTCGGTAAAACCGTCAAAAAACTCGAAGCTGTATACGACGTTATCGAACAAGCGGGTTACCCAACTCCTGCGATCGTGCCGTTGGATTTAAAAGGTGCGACCGAACAAAACTACCGCGATATGGCCGAAACCATTGGCGAGCAGTTTGGTCACTTAGATGGTTTGCTGCACAACGCCAGTTTACTCGGCGCTTTAGGCCCGTTTGAACACATCGATATTCCATCACTCGAAGATGTACTTAAAGTCAACGTTACCTCACAGGTCATGCTGACTAAGGCCCTGTTGCCTATTATGCGCCAAGCACCCACTGCCTCGATTATCTTTACCTCAAGCAGTGTTGGCCGTCAGGGCCGCGCCTACTGGGGTCCCTATGCCTTCTCTAAATTTGCTACCGAAGGCATGATGCAAGTACTCGCCCATGAATGTGATGGCACGTCTGTTCGCGTTAATAGCATTAACCCAGGTGCGACTCGCACCGAAATGCGTGCTAAAGCATACCCTGCCGAAAATCCATTAGATTTAAAAACGGCCGAAGAAATCATGCCAACTTACCTCTATTTAATGGGGCAAGATTCTAGCGAAATTAACGGTCAGCAATTTAACGCTCAATAAGCAATGCTGCTCTAATGTACTAATAGATATAAAGAAAGGGAGTCCAACGCTCCCTTTATTTTTATCAGTTGCAGAAAGCAAAAAAGGCCGCAAGCGGCCTTTTTACTGAGAGACTTAACATCACTCGAATGATATTAACTGCGCTGACGTGTTGGCTTAGCCTTAGGCGCCGCTGTCACTTTATGCTTGCGTACGGCGCGGCGAATTTTAGCACTCTTCACCTGAGCACGGGCCACACTGTGTTTATCGGCGGCCAGCATAGTGCGAGTTTCAGGTTCAAGACCCGCTAATTGGCGCAGGTAGTTAACTTGCTCAATAGGCAATTCAACCCAGCCACCACGAGGCAGAGATTTAGGCAATTCCACCATACCGTAACGCACACGGATAAGACGGCTGACTTGCACCTCTTGGGATTCCCATAAACGACGCACTTCGCGGTTACGGCCTTCACGTAAACATACGTGCCACCATTGGTTCATGCCCTCGCCGCCCGCGGCTTTAATGGCATCGAACTGTGCCATACCGTCTTCTAACATCACGCCGGTACGCAGACGTTGTACCGCAGCCTCTGGTACTTCGCCAAAGGTACGTACCGCGTATTCACGTTCAACTTCGTTAGAAGGGTGCATCAAGCGGTTAGCGAGTTCACCATCTGAGGTAAACAGCAATAAGCCTGAAGTGTTGATATCCAGACGGCCTACCGCAACCCAACGCGAATCACGCACCTTCGGCAAACGGTCAAACACGGTTGGACGACCTTCAGGGTCTTTACGGCTACAAATCTCACCTTCGGGTTTGTGATAGGCGAGTACGCGGCAAATCACATCGTCGGCGGACTTAAGCGATACGGCTCTACCATCGATGCGAACCTTCGCATCGGCTTCGATACGGTCGCCAAGATTGGCAATCACGCCATCAATACTAACTCGGCCTGCAGCAATCCATGCCTCCATCTCACGACGGGAGCCATGGCCTGCACGGGCCAAGACTTTCTGCAATTTTTCACTCATTAGTATCTTGCTCTTCTGACTGTTCAGGCGTTACTTTCAAACCTGAAAATACCGCCTGCAATGACTCAGTATCCGTAAGCGCAGGTAAATCCGCTAGGGTATCTAAGCCAAAATAGGCTAAAAATTCTAAGGTCGTGGCGTAGAGTGCGGGTCTCCCCGGGACTTCTTTGTGACCAACGACTTTAATCCAATGTCTATCTGACAAACTTTTAATGATATGGCTACTAATGGCCACACCACGCACCTGCTCAATATCGCCACGGGTCACGGGTTGACGATAGGCGATCACCGCCAAGGTCTCTAATGTTGCCCGCGAATACTTAGGTGCTTTTTCCTGCCACAGGGGCTGCAAAAAAGGACTCAGGACTTCCAAGGTCTGGAAGCGATAACCCCCAGCCACTTTCACAAGTTGAACACCCCGTTCCTGATAATCCTGCTGCAACTCTTCCAATGCGGCTTTGATTTTGTCTCTGGAAACGCTGAAATCAGCCAACACGGTTTCTTTCAACATTTTCACCGACAAGGGTTTCCCCAATACAAACAGACTCGCTTCAATAAGCTGTTTTAATTGAATTGGATTTATCTGCATCAATTAATAAGCCTTTACGTAAATAGTTGAAAACGGCTCTGTTTGGTACAATTCCACTAATAATTCTTTGACCAATTCCATCAGTGCTAAAAAGGTCACCACCACACCGGCGCGGCCTTCTTCGACACTGAATAAACGCTCAAAGGGCGTAAACGTCTCGCTATTAAGCATGGCTAAAATTTGGCTCATGCGCTCACGGGTCGATAACTGTTCACGCTTAACATGATGATCTTCGTTGGCATCAATACGTTTGAGCACTTCGCCAAAGGCGCGGGCGATTTCAAATAACGATACATCAGGCGGGATCACCAAAGGTTTGATATTCGGTGAAGGTGCCGCGGTTGCTTGAAACACATCGCGTTCAAGCCGAGGTAAATCATCAATTTTTTGCGAGGCTTCTTTGATTACCTCATAGGCCTTCAATTGACGGATCAACTGTGCCCGTGGATCTTCCTCCACTTCATCTTCCGCCACCATACGCGGCAGCAGCAGACGGGATTTAATCTCAGCCAGTGTTGCCGCCATGACCAAATAATCCGAGGCCAGTTCGATACGCGCCTGAGTGAGCATCGCGATATATTCTAAATATTGCGCGGTGATCTGCGAAATGGGTAAATCGACAACATCTAATTTTTGCTTACGGATCAGATACAAAAGTAAGTCGAGCGGCCCTTCGAAGGACTCTAAAAACACTTCTAACGCCTCAGGTGGAATAAACAAATCCTGTGGCATTTCGGTCATCGCCTGACCGCGAACAACGGCTAAGGGTAAACTTTGTTGGGTGCCCTGCATCCGCTATCCCCATGTAAAACAATCGTTTTTAAACGGCTGTAGATGACTGACTCGAACCCGTACTGAGCGCGGCTTAAGCTCGCTAATCAAGCTCCCCTACGCCAAACGCGCGATTATACCCGCAATTGAGCGGCGATAACACTGTCAAATGATGGTTTTATCGCCTCAATCTCTTACGGTAAATCGCGGTTAGAGAAATGGGGTAACATCACCCGCGCCTTCACGCAGCACTTCGAAACCATCTTCCGACATATCAATGACTGTGGTCGGTTTCTCACCTAAGTAGCCACCGTGCAGGATCACATCCACTTGATGCTCTAACAGATCGCGAATGTGCTCAGGATCCGATTCTGCAAAATCACTATTTGGCATCACCAAACTGGTCGACATCAGCGGCGCATCTAACGCCTCGAGCAGCGCCAAGGCAATCACATTGTCTGGCACGCGGATACCTATGGTTTTCTTTTTGTCGTTTTGCAGACGACGGGGCACTTCCTTGCTCGCTTTAAAGATGAAAGTGTAAGGTCCAGGCGTGCAGCTTTTTAAGATACGGTAGGCCTGATTATCTACCTTGGCGTAGGTCGAAAGCTCAGATAAGTCACGGCACATTAACGAGAAATTATGATCGTGTTCGATTTGACGAATGCGGGTAATGCGCGTCATCGCGTCTTTCTCACCGATCATGCAACCGAGGGCATAGCCCGAATCGGTTGGATATACAATCACACCGCCGGACTTCAGCACAGCCACGGCTTGACTGATCAGGCGTACCTGCGGATTTACTTCGTGTACATAAAAAAACTGACTCATGGTCGTTCCACCCAAGATCCCGACTGCCAGACCCAATCAATACCTTGGGGCTGGTAGAGATTTTTACCTAGTTCAATCCAATTGCTTGGAAAGTGAAAATCACTCCCTATCGATGCAAGCAACTGATTTTGGACACTCAGCGCCACTAAATTGGCCCTGTCATCCACCGTTTGTTGGCCGAGCACCACTTCCATGGCATCCCCGCCGGCTTCTTTAAATTCTCGCACTAAACGCTTTAACCATTTGGCTGACAGCTTATAACCGCTCGGATGGGCCAATACCGCGAGGCCGCCCGCGTTGTGGATCACCTCAATTGCGCTGGCCATATCGCCCCAATTGTTGGGCACATAGCCGGTTTTACCGCGAGCTAAATAGCGTTTGAATACACTTGGCATATCCACCGCATGGCCATTATCGGCAAGCCAGCGTGCATAGTGACCACGGCTTAAGGCAGCGCCTGCAGCGAGTTTTTTAGCGCCCTCATAGGCGCCTTCAATCCCCGCTTTAGCTAAGCGATGGCCGATTTCTTCGGCGCGCTGCTCACGCAACTCACGCTGATGTGCTAAAAAACGTAATAACTCGGCATGGGTCTCATCAAAGTTGAGCGCCACAATGTGAATATCGTAACTATTCCAGCGAGTTGAGATCTCAACTCCAGAAATCAGTTTTAACGGTTCGGCCTGCGCTTGATTGAAGGCGCGGGCTTCACTTAAGCCTGCAACCGTATCGTGATCGGTAATCGCAAATAACTGCACGCCCTTTTCAAGGGCTCTGGCGACCAGCTCGGACGGCGTGAGATGACCGTCGGATGCGGTCGTGTGGCTGTGCAAGTCAGCCAATATGCTTTGAGTATTCATGCCGTTATTGTACGTGAATTTAAGATGAAATGTGCATTTATCTCACACTTTATCGAGCAGGAATGGCATTCGGTACAGTGATTTAGCAACGTTAATCCATCATTTTGAAAAATATTCAATTGACTTTCGCCTCAGGCTCATGTTTTCTATAGCTCAACTAACGGATTATTGAGACCCTTTTGAATGACTCAGATTAACGCTTCTTTCAACATCATTTGGTGGTGGCACTTCCCAACTTAGCGGGTGGTGTGAAGCTCTGTGCTCATTTGAAAGTAACAGAATCAACAAAAAAGCCCGCAGAAATGCGGGCTTTTTTGTTGGTGCGAAAAATGTCTGCAACGCGGTAAACGGATAAAAAGCGAGATAAGCATGACCCTAAAGACATTTAATCAAGTTAACCAAGTTGATGGCGCGCATTTTGCCTCGTCTCAACAGACATTCGCACGTTCACATACGCTCAAGGCGACGCTGGCATACCATAGCGACCCACTGCGTCTGTACCAGCACATCACTCAAGATGCGCCCCATACCATGTTGTTAGAATCGGCGGAAATCGACAGCAAGGAAAATCTTAAGAGCATGGTGATGACCCATGCGGCGCTGATGATCCGCTGCGACGGTTATCGTTTACGCTTTAGCGCCCTGAGTGACAATGGCGCCAGTTTACTCGCCCCCATCGAGCAATTTTTTACTGCTCGCGCAAGCCAAACTCAATGTCAACGCGATGGCAACAACCTAGTGGTCACGCTACAAAAAGATACTGAGCTTAAGGATGAAGATGCGCGCTTAAAATCCACCTCGCCCCTCGATGGTTTGCGCTTGTTTGTAAAGCATATCGACTGCGGCGCTCTTACTGACAGCCAATCCAAGCCAGCGTTCGAAGACTTATTTTTAGGTGGCGTGCTCGCCTACGATTTGATTGATACCGTCGAGCCACTGCCAGAAGCACCAAATGGTGCAAATGATTGTCCTGATTATTTATTTTATCTCGCCGAAACCTTAATTCTTATCGATCACAAGCAAAAGCACGCCGAGCTAATCACCCACAACTTCAGTGAAGGCACTGAAAAGCATTCCGTTGTGACCCAAGCCTTAGCCGAGCGAGCAGAGAACATCCGCGCCCAATGTGAAGCCTTAGCCAAAAGTGCAACACCTGCGCCCGCCCTCGTTGGCATAACGGCCACAGAGCAAGTCAATGTCAGTGATGAGGACTTCAAACAAACCGTTATCGATTTAAAAGAACACATTATTGCTGGCGACATCTTCCAAGTCGTGCCTTCACGCAGCTTTAGCCTGCCCTGCCCCAATACCTTAGGCGCTTACCGCGCGCTGCGATTAACCAACCCCAGCCCCTATATGTTTTATTTCAGGGGCCATGATTTCACCCTGTTTGGCGCCTCGCCCGAGAGTGCGCTGAAATATGAAGCCAGCAACAATCAAGTCGAAGTCTACCCGATTGCAGGCACCCGTAAGCGCGGCAAAACCGCCAGCGGCGAGATTGATTTCGACCTCGATAGCCGTATCGAACTCGAATTGCGTTTGGATAAAAAAGAGCTCTCCGAACACTTAATGTTGGTCGATTTAGCCCGTAACGATATCGCCCGTATCAGCCAAAGCGGCAGTCGCAAAGTGGCCGAGTTACTTAAAGTCGACCGTTATTCCCACGTGATGCATTTAGTCAGCCGCGTCACAGGTCAACTACGCCAAGACTTAGATGCACTCCATGCCTACCAGGCCTGCATGAATATGGGCACGCTAGTTGGTGCCCCGAAAGTGCGCGCCTCGCAATTGGTACGTCAGGCGGAAAAGACCCGCCGAGGCAGCTATGGTGGCGCAGTGGGTTACCTCAATGCCCTTGGGGATATGGACACTTGTATCGTTATCCGCTCCGCCTTTGTGAAAAACGGCGTGGCCCATATCCAAGCAGGAGCTGGCGTGGTCTTTGATTCCGATCCCCAGAGTGAAGCCGATGAAACGCGCCAAAAGGCGCAGGCGGTGATTTCTGCCATCAAGATGGGCGCAGGCTTGGATGAAAGCCATCAAGCAACAGCAACCACTTCGACTGAACAACCAAGATAAGGAGCCTAAGATGAAACTCTATTTACTCGATAACTTCGACTCCTTTACCTACAACTTAGTCGACCAATTTAGAAGCCTTGGCTGTGAAGTGGTGATCTACCGTAACGATGTTGCCGCCGACTATATTGCCGACAAGCTGTTAGCGGAAACCGAGCCTAGCGCCTTAGTCTTATCGCCAGGCCCAGGTGCGCCCCATGAAGCGGGCTCCATGATGGCGCTAATAGACAAAGTCGCGGGCAAAGTGCCTATGCTTGGGATCTGTCTGGGTCATCAAGCTATGGTGGAATATTACGGCGGTAAAGTGGAGCGTGCGCCTTTTGTGGTGCACGGTAAAGCCAGCCCCACCTTCCATAATGGTACAGGTGTGTTTGCTAACTTGCCTTCGCCCTTACCTGTCGCCCGTTATCACAGTTTAGTCGCCACAAAAGTACCTGATTGTCTTGAAGTGATTGCCACTACCGATGATATGCCAATGGCGATTTTGCACGCCGAGCACAGGGCGGTAGGTTTTCAATTTCACCCAGAATCCATCTTAACCACCTTGGGCAGCACCTTGTTAACTCAAACCCTACGCTTTTTGACTCAAGACATCGCCCACAATACCGCAGGAGCCCAATAATGAGCGCAACATCGATTCAGCCCCTGCTCGATATCTTGTTTCAGGGTCAGGCACTAACGCGTGAGCAAACCGCCAGCCTCTTTAGCACCCTTATCCAAGGTGAAATGAATGAAGCCGTGATGGCGGGCATGTTAATGGCCCTTAAAATTCGCGGTGAAACCATTGCTGAAATCAGCGGCGCCGCCGATGCGATGCGCGCCGCGGCAAAGCCTTTCCCTTATCCCTCATCTAAGCGGACTGAAGGGATTATCGATATCGTCGGCACGGGTGGCGATGGTTTTAATACCATCAATATTTCCACCACTGCTGCCTTTGTCGCCGCAGCCGCTGGCGCCAAGGTTGCAAAACACGGTAATCGCTCCGTCTCGAGCAAATCGGGCTCTTCAGATTTACTCGCCCAATTTGGCATCGATTTAACCATGTCCCCCGAGCTGGCGAGCCGCTGTCTCGAATCACTCAATCTGTGTTTCCTGTTTGCGCCCCACTACCATGGTGGTGTCAAACATGCGGTGCCTGTGCGCCAAGCGCTGAAAACTCGCACCTTATTCAATGTGTTAGGGCCATTAATTAACCCAGCGCGCCCAGAATTTATGTTGCTTGGGGTCTATAGCCCAGAGCTGGTGACGCCCATCGCCCGCGTACTGCAAGCCCTTGGCACGCAAAGAGCCATGGTGGTGCACGGCAGTGGTTTAGATGAAGTGGCGCTTCATGGCAGCACCCAAGTCGCCGAACTCAAAGATGGTGAGATTATTGAATATCAATTAACGCCTGCGGATTTTGGTGTGCCGCAGGCCCAAATTAGTGAGCTTGAAGGGGGCGAGCCTGCGCAAAACGCCCAAATCACTCAATCTATTTTGCAAGGACAAGGCAGCGATGCCCACACCCATGCGGTTGCCATCAATGCGGGTTGTGCCTTATATCTGTGTGGCCTATCGGACTCAGTGAAAGCCGGCACCGCCCTTGCGCTCAATACCATAAAAAGTGGCAAAGCCTTTGAATTACTGAATCAACTCGCTAAAGTCAGCAGCGAAGCACAGGAATAATGACCATGGCACAGGTTCAACAACCCGACGCGCATCGCTCGGAAGATAATCAAGCATCGCAGGATGTAAGGGGTAGCATGCAAACCAGCACCGCAAAAGCCAACGTTTTAACCCGTATCGTCGATACAAAGGCCGCCCATATTGCCGCCCTTAAGTTGCGTTTTCCTGAAGACAGCTTAACCCCCAAGATTTCGGACCGTAGTCTATTTGCCGCCTTAAAAGCCCCGAAGGCGGGTTATATTCTAGAGTGCAAAAAAGCCAGTCCATCCAAAGGCTTAATCCGTAAAGACTTTGATGTCGAAGCCATCGCCTCGATTTATACCAAGTATGCTGCGGGGATTTCGGTATTAACCGACGAGCAATTTTTCCAAGGGGACATGGACTACATCCCGAAAGTACGGGCAAAAGTGAGCCAACCGATTCTTTGTAAAGATTTTTTTGTTGACGAATATCAAATCAAGTTGGCCGCTCATCAGGGCGCCGATGCGATTCTGTTGATGCTTTCTGTGCTCGATGATGAGCGATATCAGCAACTTGCCAGTGAGGCGGCCAAGTATCAACTCGATGTGCTGACCGAAGTCAGCAATGAAGAGGAACTGAAACGCGCCATCGTCTTAAATGCACCGATTATTGGCATTAATAACCGCAACTTACGGGATTTAAGTACCGATTTGGCCACCACCGAAGCCCTTGCGCCACACATCGGTAGCGATCGCGTGGTGATCAGCGAATCAGGCATTTACACTAACGAGCAAGTGCGCCGCTTAAGTCCACTGGTCGATGGCTTCTTGGTCGGCAGCTCGATTATGGCCGAAGAAGATATTGATTTAGCCTGTCGTAAATTGATCTTCGGTCACAATAAAGTCTGCGGCCTCACCCGCCTTGAGGATATTGAAGCGGCGGCCAATGCGGGCGCTGTTTATGCTGGGCTCATTTTTGCTGAAAAATCGCCACGCGCACTCAGCAAAGATGCCGCCAAACAGTTAGTGCAGCAATACCGCGCCGCTAATTTGCCCGCCATTGAGTTTGTTGGCGTATGTGTGAATAGCACGCCTGAGTTCATGGTGAGTATCGCCCAAGAATGTGGCTTAGCCGCGCTGCAACTGCACGGCAGCGAAACTGAGCTGGAAATTGCCGAGCTAAGCCAATTACTGCAACAGGCCGGACTGAAGACCCAAATTTGGAAGGCGGTCAGTGTCGATGCTCAAAGCAGCGAACTTGCTGCTATGCCAAGAGGGGTGCAGCGTTATCTCTTCGATAGCAAAAATGACGCAGGTTTTGGTGGTACTGGGCAAGCCTTTGATTGGCAATTACCTATTGCCCATAAAGCCGAGGCCATGCTCGCGGGCGGCCTCAATGCTGACAATGCGGCCCGTGCCAATGCCCAAGGATTTTACGGTTTAGATTTTAACTCTGGCCTCGAAACGGCTCCTGGTATTAAGTCGGCAGAAAAAATCCAAGCGGCATTTAGTCAATTACGACTCTAGACCCACTTTTATAAAAACCTGTGCAAAGTACAGGCTAGCAAGAATTGAAACTCGATGGCGTTAACCGATATAGCCATCGAAACAAATGAATAGGATAAGGAACAAGGTATGTCACAGTTAAAGCTTAACCCTTATTTCGGCGAATACGGCGGTATGTATGTGCCGCAGATTTTAGTCCCCGCCCTCAAGCAACTCGAAAACGCTTTTGTCGAAGCGCAGGCCGATGAATCCTTTCAAGCCGAGTTTACCGACCTGCTGAAAAACTACGCGGGTCGCCCAACGGCACTGACACTAACCCGCAATTTAAGCCCTAACCCTATGGTGAAAATCTACCTCAAGCGGGAAGATTTACTCCACGGCGGCGCCCATAAAACCAACCAAGTATTAGGCCAAGCATTACTGGCTAAACGCATGGGAAAAAAAGAGATTATTGCAGAAACCGGCGCTGGCCAGCACGGTGTTGCCACCGCCCTTGCCTGTGCGCTACTGGGATTAAAATGCAAAGTGTATATGGGCGCGAAAGACGTTGCCCGCCAATCACCTAACGTATTTAGAATGCGTTTGATGGGCGCAGAAGTCATTCCTGTCACCTCAGGCTCTGCCACCTTAAAAGATGCCTGTAACGAGGCGATGCGCGACTGGTCTGGCAGCTACGAAAAAGCCCACTATCTCTTAGGCACAGCCGCAGGGCCACATCCCTTCCCGACCATAGTGCGTGAGTTCCAACGTATGATCGGCGAAGAAACCAAGAAGCAAATGCTGGAGCGCGAAGGTCGTCTGCCCGATGCGGTGATCGCCTGTGTCGGCGGAGGCTCTAATGCCATTGGTATGTTTGCCGACTTTATTGATGAAACCAGTGTCGAGCTGATTGGGGTCGAACCCGCAGGTAAAGGCATCGATACCCATATGCACGGCGCGCCACTCAAACATGGCAAAACCGGGATTTTCTTTGGTATGAAGGCGCCCTTGATGCAGGACAGTGAAGGCCAAATCGAAGAGTCCTATTCGATTTCGGCGGGCCTTGACTTCCCATCCGTCGGCCCACAACACGCCCATTTGAACGCGATAGGCCGTGCGCGCTACGAATCGGCCACCGATGATGAAGCCCTAGAAGCCTTCCAATTATTGGCTCGCAGCGAAGGGATTATCCCCGCGCTCGAATCGGCCCACGCCCTCGCTTACGCCCTGCGCCTAGCGAAAGAGTGCACCAAAGAGACCATTTTGGTCGTTAACCTCTCGGGCCGAGGCGATAAGGATATTTTCACTGTGTCAGACATTTTAAATGGTAAAGAGGAATAACTAAGATGAGCAGCATTTCAAATCAAACTATCCCTCATCAAGCTGGCCGTTATCACGCCGCTTTTAGCCGTTTAAAAGCCGAAGGCCGCGGCGCCTTTGTACCCTTTGTTACTTTGGGCGATCCAAGCCCTGAGCTGTCACTGAAAATTATCGACACCTTAGTGCAAAATGGTGCCGATGCACTGGAATTAGGCTTTCCCTTCTCCGATCCGCTGGCAGACGGCCCTGTTATCCAAGGCGCGAACCTCAGAGCCCTCGCTGCGGGTACGACGCCAACGCAGTGTTTCAACTTATTAGCGCAAATTCGCGCTAAATATCCAGAGCTGCCAATTGGGTTATTACTGTACGCGAACCTCGTATTCGCCAATGGCATCGATGCTTTTTATGCTAAAGCGCAGCAAGCGGGCGTGGACTCAGTACTTATCGCCGATGTGCCAGTGGAAGAAGCTGCGCCTTTTATCCAAGCCGCTAAGGCCCACGGTATCGCGCCGATTTTTATCGCACCGCCCAATGCCGATAGCGACACCCTTGAAAACGTGAGCAAAAGTGGTGAAGGCTATACCTATCTATTGTCCCGCGCCGGTGTAACAGGCACAGACACTAAGGCAGGAACGCCCGTTGAAGAAATTTTAGCTAAGCTGCAAGCATTTAATGCGCCGCCACCGCTATTAGGCTTTGGGATTGCCGAGCCAGCTCAAGTGAGCGCCGCCATTCAAGCGGGCGCCGTGGGCGCAATTTCTGGCTCGGCCGTGGTTAAAATTATCGAAGCTCATCAACAGGATGAAGCAAAACTGCTGTCCACTTTAGGCGAATTTACCCGCGCAATGAAAGCGGCAACCTAATCGCCTCATCGGAGTGACACAGTATTCAGGGCTAAATCTGCGGATTTGGCCTTTTTTATTGTATTAAGTACCACGGCAAAAACCATGTCGAGCTAAGAACCAACTGCATCTTAAAACTGTCAAACCCAAGGCTTATATTGGGCGCTGAGTCTCATGTCTTAGCGAAAGAGATGTTAATATAACGCCGGTAACATCGGCAGTTTTGTTATGGTAAATGGACTTTTTATGCAGTATCAAATCTATATTCTCGACGTCACGCCTTGGGGCTGTGGTTTTCAAGGTGAAGTCGCCGCCCAATGTGATAATGGCGCCCCAGTATGGTTTTATTATCAGGGTAGCGATCAACAGGCTAAACAACGTTTTCCGGTGGATCAGTGGGTTAAGGTTGAACTCTTCGGCCGCTTAGCCAAGGCAAACCTACAGACCGACATCATTGAACACCGCCAGAGTCTGCAATTCCCTAAACATAATTGTCACTTTGAGGCATCAGGGCAAATCGTTGAGATCACCCAAACGCCCGATGATACTGTGTATTTACTGCAATCGAGCCTCCCCCTTCCCTTCGATAACGAACTGGGCACCTCACCGATTTCCCGTGGTCATTGGGTCAATGTTACTGGGGAATTATGGGTGACTAACTGGCAAGATTAAGGCTGGATTCAATATTAACGCAGTGCTCGCGTTTTCAGCGCAGGCTTTCCAAAGCAATGGCCAGACACTCAATCGAGGCTAAGAGCAAATAGCTTTTAGGCGATTTTGCCCCTAAAATGGCGAACCGATTGCGCTTAAGGTTGATAAGCTCAATGCCTACGGCGCAATCCCTAACGTCTTTCGCCAAAAAATGCTTTCACCTAATCTGCTGACCTAAGCAGCTTTTACAAAAGCGACACCTATTGAGGTTTTAATGTCTAGCATAAACTCAGTCCCGACTCCCAAGCACCGCACGATTTTTGGTACGCCTAAGCTACCCGCTAAATATGCTACGGTTGTGATGCCATTTTTTCTTTCGATTTTAATGAGCTGCATCGTGTCAGGGATCAGTACTTTTAACGGTGTCGGTGCATCGGCGCAATTTGTTGAGCTTTGGCTGAGTGCGTGGGGGATCTCATGGGCAGTGGCCTTCCCAACCCTACTGATGGTATTACCCTTAGTGCGAAAGTTAACCGCCGCGTTTGTGCAATTACCTTAGGTTCATCTTCGCGTTTAAAGCCATTTTCCCAAATGGCTTTTATGCCTTCCTTCCCCGCGTTGCCCTAAATTCCGCCTAATAACTCAGTCAAAGACTCGGATTTACAGTCGATTTACACTCAAGATTGACTCACACTTTCGTTGCTTAAGCCTGCGTTCCACAATGCTGGCACTCCGAAATAAATCCGACGTTAACTTAAATGTAATCCACTGTTTTTGTTTTGAATATTTCTTAAAAGATATTATTAAAGAAGTGTTTTAATCATTTTATGCTATAGCAGCTCCCTCGCTGACAAACCGTATTTCAGCCCTTTATTTCCCAGTCAAAAGTACGACACCTCCGACAACTCGCAAATGAGAATGGTTTGCATTTGTAATTTTTCGAATGCTAATTTATTCGCCGTTGCGCATAAACTGATGCACTCATCCTCAGTTTATGCGCAACACATGGAACCGATCCTGATCCGCAAGATAAGGGAATGACTCACTCGGCGAAGATAGAGCGAACCACTCCAACTTGCCCATCAGCCGATGATGACAATCACAGTTTCGGTTGGCAGCTGAAACTTAAGGAGGCGTAAGTGACTACCCCAAAAAAGGAAAACGATCGCAGGATTTTCGATCTACTCGGTATCGGCATAGGTCCATTCAATCTCGGATTGGCCGCCCTGAGTGAACCTATCGATGGCTTTAGCTGTTTGTTTCTTGATGCCAAAACCGAGTTTGATTGGCATCCAGGCATGCTGCTCAGCGCTTCTCGGCTGCAAACACCGTTTATGTCCGACTTAGTGACCATGGCCGATCCCACCAGTCGCTATAGTTACCTCAATTTTGCCAAGCAAACTGGCAGACTGTATCCCTTTTATATCCGCGAAAACTTTTTCCTACCACGGAATGAGTATAACCAGTATTGTCAATGGGTTAGCAAACAACTCTCCAACCTGAAATTTGGTTTTAAAGTCACCCAACTCGATTACAACGCCGGTGAAGGTATCTACCATGTTACGGGTGTAGATAGACGCAGCGGCCAGCCCAAAACCTATTTGTGCCGCAAACTGGTGCTCGGCACGGGCACCACGCCCTATGTGCCAGACAATTGCCCGCTACACGACCCCCGTGTGATGCATAGCGCCAGCTATATGCAGCAAAAAACCTACCTGCAGAGCCAAAGCGCCATTACCGTGATCGGCAGTGGTCAAAGCGCCGCGGAAATCTTTTACGATCTTCTGCAAGATATTGATACCTATGGTTATCAATTAAATTGGATGACCCGCTCGCCACGCTTTTATCCGCTGGAATACACCAAACTCACCCTAGAAATGACTTCGCCAGATTATGTGGATTACTTCCACGAACTGTCGCCAGAAAAACGCAGTCGCCTGATTGCGAATCAAAAATCCCTCTACAAGGGGATCAATGCCGAGTTAATCAACGATATTTATGACCTGCTTTACCAAAAACGTTTAGTCAGCGATATCCAATGCCAACTGCTGACCAACGTGGCGCTCGATAAGATTGAGACCTCGGGCGACACGCTGACACTCAAGTTCAACCACCTCGAACAGGAATATGCTCTAGAGCAACAGACGGGCGCCGTCGTGTTAGGCACTGGCTATCAATATCGTTTACCCGAATTTATTCAAGGCATTAAATCACAAATTGAATTTGATGATCGCGGCCAACTCGCCATTCAACGGGATTATGGCATCGATGTCAGGGGCGATATTTTTATCCAAAATGCGGGTCTGCATACCCATGGTATCAGCTCACCGGATCTGGGCATGGGCTGCTATCGCAATGCGACGATTCTGCAAGCAGTTTTAGGTTACGCGCCCTATTCGATTGAAGACAGTATCGCCTTCCAAACCTTCGATCCAACCAAGATCCGCGCACGGCAAAACCAGCCCACGAGCACCTATTCGGCAACAAAAGCCATACCAAGCAAGCCTGTATCTTCGGCGGCGCAACCTACAAAAAATAGTAATTCTGAGCCACAGCCCGCACTGCGGATAAGTCCTTCAGGCGGCAGTGTGTCGGTATTGATGGCGCCGAACAAGGAGGCGCAGTAATGGCCAGCCAATGGAGTCGCCACTGTGCGGCCTCGCTCTCAAAACCCATTGTGATTGATGAGTTTGTGTTTAAACCACTCAATCTCCCGCAACACCTGTCTATGTTGCAGCGCTGGTTTAATCAAGACTATGCCCGCTTTTGGGGGATGCAGGGGATGAGTCTCGATGCACTTGCTCAGGCGATGGCGCCAAGCGAGCACAAGCTCGCGCTGATCGGTGAATGGCAAGCCAAACCGCTGTTTATGGTGGAGTTATACGATCCCGCCCACGATGAAGTGGATGAGCATTATGCTGTGGAGCGGCTCGATTGCGGTATGCACCTCATCCTCGCGCCGCTTGAGGGCAAGCCTGTTCCTGGCTTGTCCGGCCAAGTGATGCAGGCTATTGCCGAGCTTATTCTCGACAAGCTCGCCTTTAAACGAATGGTGGTCGAGCCGGATCAGCAAAACCACAAAATCCACCGCTTAAATAGCCAAATTGGGATCCGCTACCAAAAAGCCATTCAACTGCGTAGCAAAGCCGCATTCCTCGGTTTTTGTAGCGCCGAGAGTCGCCAATTAGCGCAAAAGACCAGCACACTTTTTATGCAGCACACTGCACCCCTAGCGACTAAAGCAACTCAAGCAACTCATGCGACCCACGCAACCGCTGTTAACCCTATCATTTTGCAGGTAAACCGATGAACTTAGCCACTAACCGCGCATTACTCAAGCCATTCACTCAAGCCGAATTCCCCACGCTGGAGGCCGCTGCCCACCCGCACGTCCCCGCCCACTTAATGCCGGAATATTGGCAGGCGGCCAATCGCCATTTAGTGAAAAAAATCCTCTGCGAATTTACCCATGAGAAGATAATCACCCCACAAATTTATCGCCAAGCGGCAGGCATCAATCACTATGAACTGAGGCTCAAAGACTGCACCTATTACTTCAGTGCGCGCCATTATCAGCTCGACCACCTTGAAATAGAAGCTGGGTCGATTCGAGTCAGCAGCGCGGGCCAAGACAAGCCACTCGATGCCATGAGTTTGATTATCCAACTGAAAGATGCCTTGGGCATGAGTGAAACCCTGCTGCCCACTTACCTTGAGGAAATCACTAGCACCCTCTACAGCAAGGCCTACAAGTTGGCCCATCAAGCCATCCCCGCCGCTACACTCGCTAAGGCCGATTATCAAACGATTGAGGCTGGCATGACCGAGGGGCATCCGGTGTTTATCGCCAACAATGGCCGCATTGGTTTTGATATGCAGGACTATTACCAATTTGCCCCCGAGAGTGCCTGCGCGCTTCGGCTAGTGTGGATTGCGGTGCGTAAGGACAAAACCACCTTCTCCTCTCTCGAAGGATTAGACCATGATAGCTTGTTAAAACAGGAGCTTGGCGAACAGTTCACCGAGTTTCAACAACACTTAAGCGCACTGGGGCAAGCGACCGATAGCTTTTATTTTATGCCCGTTCATCCTTGGCAGTGGCGCGAAAAGATTGCCCGCACCTTTGCCGGCGAAATCGCCCGTGGCGACATCATTTATCTCGGCGAAAGCCAAGATTGCTATCAAGTTCAGCAATCGATCCGCACCTTCTTTAACTTGAGTGCGCCGCAAAAATGCTACGTAAAAACCGCGCTTTCTATCTTAAACATGGGCTTTATGCGCGGGCTTTCGCCGCTGTATATGAGCTGTACCCCGCAGATCAACGCTTGGGTGACCAAGCTTATCGAAAGCGACAGCTATTTTGCCGAGCAAGGTTTTGTGATCCTCAAGGAAATCGCTGCAATTGGTTATCACCACAGATATTACGAAGAGGCACTCACCCAAGATAGCGCCTATAAGAAAATGCTGTCGGCGCTGTGGCGCGAGAGTCCGCTGCCGCACATTGAGCCGCAGCAAACCCTGATGACCATGGCGGCACTATTACACGTCGATCATCAGGAGCAAGCCCTGCTTGCCGCCTTAATCACGTACTCGGGCTTAAGCGCCAAGGAGTGGGTCAAGCGCTATCTCAACCTCTACTTATCGCCATTACTGCACGCCTTCTTTGCCTACGATCTGGTGTTTATGCCCCATGGCGAGAACCTGATTTTAGTGCTCGATGCTGGCATCCCGGTCAAAATATTGATGAAGGATATCGGCGAAGAAGTCGCAGTCCTCAACGGCAGCGAGCCACTGCCGCAAGAAGTGCAGCGCCTTGCGGTCGAGCTTGAGGAAGAGATGAAGCTCAACTATATCTTGCTCGATATTTTTGACTGTATTTTCCGTTATTTAGCGCCAATTCTGGATAAGCACACCGAGGTCAGCGAAGCGCAATTTTGGGCACTTGTGGCTGACAATGTGCGCGACTATCAAGCGCAGCATCCGCAGTTGGCGGACAAATTTGCACAATACGATCTCTTTAAAGACAGCTTCGTCCGCACTTGCCTGAATCGCATTCAGCTCAATAACAACCAGCAGATGATTGACCTTGCCGACAGGGAAAAAAATCTGCGCTTTGCGGGCGGAATAGATAATCCGCTGGCGGCCTTTAGGCAAAGCCATGCCTTTGAAAATCAGAAGCTTAAACCCAAACCCTAAATCACTTTTAACCTTGAGTGGGCCTTACGCCCACTCTGGGCACCCGTCTGTGCCCAAAAACAACCTAGTCAATCAAACAGCCTAAATGGAATTTAAGATCATTATTATGAAAACCTTTCCCCTCAACCGTCTCGCGGCGCACTGCCAACTCGCCATCACACGCCCTGAGCTTATCCTCTGCTCTGCCATACTCAGCATGCCCTATGCTTATGCCGATGCCAGCGATACCCAGAAAAAATCCACCAAAGACATTGAAATCATTAATGTCGTTGGTGCTAAGGATCTCCACGATAATCGTTACAAAACTCAGGCGATGAACACGGCAACGGGCTTAGATTTGTCCTATTTAGAGACGCCGCAATCCGTCACCTCTGTTACAAGCCAAATGATGCATGACCAACAACTCAACAGCGTCATTGAAGCCATGACCAGCGTGGCCGGCATCAATGCTCGGCCGATGGACAACGACAGATACAGCATCAGCTCGCGAGGGATTGCGGTCACTAGTATTCTTTACGATGGCGTGCCCACCACCTATGACACCCGTTTTAACTACGGCGATAACCTAATCGATACCGCCATCTACGAGCGGGTGGAAATTGTCCGTGGCGCCACAGGATTAATGACGGGTGCGGGTAATCCCTCGGCCGCGATTAACCTTATTCGTAAACGCCCGACACAAGAATTTATGGGCAGCACCTCAGTGAGTGTCGGCTCATGGAACAATCTGCGCGGCATGGTCGATTTATCCAGCGGCTTAAATGACAGTGGCAGTATTCGTGGCCGGGTTGTCGCCGCCTATCAGGATAAAGAATCCTTCCAAGACAGATACGAGCAGCAACGCACCACCCTCTATGGCATTGTTGAAACCGATATTACCGACAGCACACTGCTGACCTTAGGCGTGGATTATCAAGACACCACACCCGAAGCCACTATGTCCGGCGGTCTGCCTCTGTTCCACAGTGATGGCAGCCGTACAGATTACGATCGCGCCACTTCCACCGCCCCCGATTGGGCCTCGGCGCATACCCAAGGACTCAATACCTTCGCCAGCCTTGAACATCGTTTTGATAACGGTTGGGAACTAAAAGGCACCTACAGCTATGGCGATAACTCGCTGAAATACGATGTGCTGTGGGCTACAGGTTACCCGAACCCCGTGACTAATCTAGGTGCCACCGCAGGCTCAATAGCCTATGTCGATGGGAGTCGTACCCAACATAACCTCGACTTACGGGCGCAAGGGATTTTTGCCCTGTTTGGCCAAGAGCATCAGCTGACCTTTGGCTGGACGGGTCAGCGCCAAGAGTTTGCCAACCCTTACTATTATCCTACGGCCGCCGTGCCGCCCTTGGGAGATTTTCGCGATCCCAACTTCCAGTATCCAAAACCTCAGTGGAAAGAGACTCACACCACGGGCTCCTTCGGCGAAACCGAGCAAAGCGCCGCCTATGTTGCCACGCAGCTTAATCTGACCGATGCCCTGGCATTGCTCGCGGGCCTGCGCCTTAACCAGTGGCAAACCGACCAAGATAACTTTGGCAGTATGTATGATTTTAAGGTCGACAATGAGCTCACCACCTATTTTGGCCTGACCTACGCACTGAGCGAGCAATACTCGCTTTACGCCAGTTATACGGATATTTTCGCGCCGCAAACCTTGCAGCGCATCGATGCCAGCTACATAGACCCCGTCAAAGGCAAAAACTACGAGGCGGGCATTAAGGCCAGCTTAATGGATGAAAGCTTAGATATGTCGTTGTCGGTATTTGAAATTCGCCAAGACAATGTTGGTGAACGCACCGGCGATGTGCTGCCAGGCACCACTATCCCAGTGTATCGAGAGGTTAATGGCACTAAGACCCAAGGTTTTGAGTTTGAATCCACAGGCAAAATCACCGATGACTGGAATATCTACTTCGGCTACACCCAATTCAGTACCGATGATCCTAAGGGCAATCGCATCAACACCACGTCACCTCGCCAGCAGCTAAAACTCTTTACCACTTATACCTTTAGCGGTGATTGGAACAAGTTGCAGCTAGGCGCTGGGGTTAATTGGCAAAGCAGAGTCTATCAAACCGTGAACTCACCCTTAGGCAGAGTCGAGGTAGAGCAAGGCTCCTATGCATTGGCCAGCCTAATGGCAAGTTATGCCTTTACCGAGCAGCTAAAGCTAAGCGCCAATGTGCACAACGCCTTGGATAAAACCTACTACAGCCAAGTGGGGCAATTTAGTCAGTACCAATATGGTACCCCGCGCAGCGTGAGCGTGAATGTAGATTATCGCTTCTAACAGACTGATGATAACCAGCTGTTAATCAATAAAAACTGCGGTGAGTTTAGCGTTCACCGCAGTTTAATCAATTCAAGCCTAAGGAGTGATTATGGCGCGCCAAAGGGAAACGGTACCGACCTTAGCCAAGCTTTCCAGAGGAACTCAACCTGATCATACCGAGCACAGCCATAGCAAATGCTCGCCTACGGTCGACGCGCAAACAACCGACCTAACAGCGCTAAGCCCTGCGGATTTAACTAAAGTCGCCAAAGCGTTTAATCAACGACTGGCGCTGCGCGCCCCTTTTTATGCCCAGCATTTTGTGGCAACCACTAAACCCCAAGGACTCAGTTTTGATACTTGGAGTCAGCCAGCCGTTTATCGGCAGCTATTACTGGACTTTGCCAAGGCCTATCCACCTTTGGCAAAAACCACTTCATCTATCCCGTTAGAAAATATACCCGAGCAGATTTTGCTCAGCCATAGCCATAATTCCAAAGCCCTGCACTCGCTCTGGGGACAGTGGTATTTCGGTCTGTTAGTGCCGCCTATGTTGGAATGGATTATTAACGCGCCGCACTCGCTCGCGAGCACGATTGAGCAAATTGAGCAGCTTGATATAGCACCTGAGCATTTTTATCTTCGGCCCCACGATTCGGGCAGAGTCGCAGGTTTTGAGTTTCAATTAACTCCCACTCCTCGGGATAAAGTCGCCATAGTAAAAACCGGCATAGTTAAATCCACTGTCTTAACGCCACCACGCGAGCGACGACTTATAAAGTGGATTCAAAGCCATCTAATCCCTAGCGTTGAGCGATTAACCGGTCTAAGCCCAACCCCCGCAAAACTGTATTGGAGCCATTTGGGCTACCTTATTCACTGGTATTTGGGCGAAATGGTATTGCCAGAAATTGAGTTTGAACAGCTTAAGACGCTGCTGTTTAATACTAAATCCTTTGAAGATGGCGAGGATAATCCACTCTACAACAGCATTAATCTGCTGCCCACCTCAGCAGCTCACTCAGACAATATTCGCCGCGTCTGTTGCTTAAGGTATCAACTTGCCAATAGTCATCGCTGCGACGATTGCCCGTTAGCCACGCGCGCCCAAGCCAAACGTGCCGCGCAAGCTTAGCCTTATCGGTCACAGCCCACTTAGTGGTAAGGACAACATGGATTGCAACAGACCTTGCCGCCGCTTTCATGCAACAGTTAGCAATCGGTCACCTTTCACGGCTTTTTCCCTCTAGCCCCCCGTGCTACACTCAAGCCCACGTCTTCTTAACACGATTATTTATGAAACAACTGCTTGATTTTCTGCCCCTCATTATCTTTTTTGCCGTCTATAAATTTTTCGATATTTATATCGCCAGTGGCGCCTTAATCGCAGCCACCGCACTGCAATTAGTCGTGACCTATGCGCTGTACAAAAAATTGGAGAAGATGCACCTAATTACCTTCGCTATGGTGACAGTGTTTGGCACCCTCACCTTAGTGTTCCATGACGATGCCTTTATCAAGTGGAAAGTCACTATTATTTATGCTTTATTTGCCCTAGCGCTTGGTGTGAGCCAGCTACTCAACAAGTCGATTTTAAAGTCCATGTTGGGTAAAGAGATGAAGGTGGCCGATAAGATTTGGGCACACGTAACTTGGTACTGGGTAAGCTTTTTTGCCATCTGTGGCCTAGTCAATATCTATGTCGCCTTTAGACTGCCGTTAGAAACTTGGGTGAACTTTAAAGTGTTTGGCCTCACCGCCTTAACCCTGATTAATACCGTTATCACCGTCTTTTACCTTTATAAACATCTTCCCGAAGATCAACGCAAGGAACTCAAATAATGTGGTATATGATTTCAGCTCAAGATGTTGAGAACAGCTTAGAAAAACGTTTAGCGGCGCGTCCTGCGCATTTAGCTCGCTTACAGGAACTGGCCGATGAAGGTCGTTTGCTGGTTGCGGGTCCACACCCTGCTATCGATAGCGAAAACCCTGGCGATGCGGGTTTTAGCGGCTCGTTAGTGGTGGCGGATTTCGATTCGTTAGCCACGGCTCAAGCCTGGGCAGATGCCGATCCTTACTTCGCGGCGGGCGTATATCAAAGCGTTGTGGTAAAACCCTTCAAACGAGTTCTCCCTTAATGAAAATCGTTTCTTTCAATATCAATGGATTGCGTTCTCGTCTGCATCAATTGCAAGCGTTAATCGACAGCCATCAGCCCGATATTATCGGCCTGCAAGAAACCAAAGTGCACGATGAAGCCTTCCCGCTCGCCGAAGTTGAGGCCATGGGCTATCACGTGCATTACCACGGTGGCAAGGCACACTATGGCGTAGCCATGCTCTCCAAAGCCGCACCACTTAAGGTGCAAAAGGGTTTTGCAACCGATGAAGAAGATGCGCAGCGCCGCATGATTATCGGCACCTTTGCTCAGGCAAATGGCCGCCCGTTAACTGTGTTGAATGGTTATTTCCCTCAGGGCGAAAGCATTGACCATCCGACAAAGTATCCTGCTAAGCGTAAGTTTTATCAGGACTTAATGACACATTTGCACGCTAATCATAGCAACGATGAAGATATCGCCATCATTGGGGACATCAATATTTCGCCCATCGATTTGGATATTGGCATCGGTGAAGTCAACCGCAAACGTTGGCTAAAAACCGGTAAATGCAGTTTCCAACCCGAAGAGCGTGAATGGCTGAAAACCCTGCAAGATTGGGGATTGGTGGACACCTTCCGTCAACTCCACCCCGAGCGCAGCGAGCGTTATTCATGGTTCGATTACCGCAGCAAAGGCTTCGATGATAACCGCGGCCTACGCATCGATGTGATCTTAGCCACGCCGTCACTGGCCGCACGTTTAATCGAATCCGACGTCGATTACGATCTACGCGGCATCGATAAACCCTCAGATCACGCGCCAATTTGGAGCACCTTTAAAGAAGCCTAACTCGATTGAGTGACTACTTTAATCGATATAAAAAACATCGGCCTAGGCCGATGTTTTTGTTTGAGAGTGAGTACTTTAAGCGCAGGCTTCATAGGCGAGCCATGATATTCATTCGACGACACGGTGAATAGACACCTAGGGTTTCTAAGCTTATGAACGAGAGCCATGGTCTTTCTCATGCGTCCCTGCATTGCACGACATTCAGGCGTCCTGCCTATCAGATGGCGAAATGGCCGTTAAACACGGATGTTGTTCAAGTCCATCCATGGATGCAGGGTCGCCCCGTCTGATGAGAATGGATTCACGAATGCCGCGATAGCGTGGATGCCAAAGAGCGGCCATGGGGCGGACGGTCGTCTCGCTAATTGCCATGGCTCACCTGTTTAGCATCAGCGAAGCCTGTTTGTTTTAAAGAAATACGTAGCATGCTTTGGGAGCAAAGCGATTAATCTTTTTATCTATTTATGGAGTTTATTGTCATTGTTTCCCCAGTGACTCGCCGTGAATATATCCCTATAGGCTCGACGGCGACATCCATGTCGCCAACGGTCACTGGTGCCCCAATGCCAATTTTAACTACCCATTTGCGATATGTACGTAAAAAGCTAAGGGACAAAAGCGTGTCAGGACATCGGCTGCATCAGGTGAATTTCGGATAAAAATTTATATGGAGATAACGCTTCAAACAGGGGCGCGCGTTAGCGCGTCCCAGCCGAAGGCCCTTGCGGCTTTGATTTGTTATGAGGATTTTTAAGATGATCCCTTATTTCTGCCATCAAATTATGCGAAAACTCTGAAGTTTTATTTTTGTTGTTACTACGCCGTTTATTTTCAAAAAACAGCCTAATAAATGTCAGATATCCGTGCTTAAACGCCAGCTTATATGAAACTCTTTTTATTTCCCTATTACAGAAATCTAAACCCACTTCATACGTTGATAGCATCCAGACATAAGCTTCAGAATTGGATGATGAAGATGCAAGAGAGGCAGCTTTGTTTTTTAGGACTAAGCCAAGCAAATCCTCCAACTCGATGGCCAAAATAGGATATATAGGGGAAACCTCATCAATTGCATTTTTCAAATCATCTATAACATGAGGAGGCTCCAAAAAATGTCTGTCTACAACCCCTTTCCGAATCGGCTCGTAACCCTCCCAACTATCAGCGACGTCTTTCAACCCTTCAGCTGAAGATATTAAGAGGTCCATTTGACGATTAACTTTAATAAGCTTGGTAAGTAGATTGCCAATTTTCCTTTTTTTATCGGAATTTTCTTTGATTTTCGCACTAGCAGCGGTAAGCACCCATCCCAAAAAAACGCCAAATAATGGCCAAAAATATTTTTCATCCATTACTTTCTATATCCTCATAAAAGAATAAATTCAGCCACCCAATTTAGAGCAACAACATAATGCACTTCCCGTTTACCTACAACTTGTAAAAGTTAACTTTGTTTAAAAAAGAACCATCAAAGTCGCAGGGACAGCATCTGAGGCAATAAATTACGCTAATTCCTTAAGAAATGGAGGATTTCAGACGAGCTATATCGTCCCATCGGGTTTATAAACTTACTACCCATTAAAATCCTTTTCTGGGTTCGATAACTGCGGCCTACCCATCGATGTGATCTTAGCCAAGCCGTCACTAGCCACACGTTTAGTCGAATCCGACGTCGATTACGATCTGCGCGGTATCGATAAATCCTCAGATCACGCGCCAATTTGGAGCCCCCTTAAAGAAGCCTAACTCGATTGAGTGACTACTTTAATAGATAGAAAAACATCGGCCTAGGCCGATGTTTTTGTTATAGAGTTCAGTAAAGTACCCATCTAATGTCACTGCCGGATAATGATCTGGATCTGCCGCCGATAACACGTTTAATGTATTGATTAATTCCGTTTTCGTTGTCACCGAGATATCCATTACTAAGACTTGTTTTCAATAGAGGTTTAACCTACTTATCACTTACACAATACAACTCATTAGGCCTGATGTTGATCTGATAATACAGAGATCCTCTCTACATCTAGGCTTGGAAAGTCAGGGTCGACGTACACATACATGCGGCTAATAAAATGGTCAGTAAACTCAAATACACTGCAAAAACGGCCAGTTGAAATCTTGTTGTCAGGCCAAACGGTGCCATCACTCATGGTCCCACCTTCTTGCCCTTCAACGATAACGGTATTGCCAGAAACTGTGATGTTAAAACCGTCGATATCATGCCAAATACGACTAAGTGAACTACCGATGCGATTGCCAAACTCAACTAAACTGTCCTTGCCCGTAGTGCATCCAAATTTGGGGAAGAAAAAGTCTACCTCTTCGCTAAATAAATCTAAGTAACTCACATCACCCGCATCGACTTTCTTAAAGTATTCAATGGCAAGCTTAACTAATGCATCTTTTTTCATCATTTTTCCTATCTATACTGATTTTTAAACAGAATGTCATCTAGAGAGGCACTAAAGAGTCCATAACTAACTAGAACCAAAGCACGGGTATCCCAGACATTAACCACTTACTTAAATCTGTTGCTCTCTGGCTTTTAAATCTTCTACAAGTAACCCATAAAGAGCAGAGTCAGAGATAACGCTACTCACCTCCCAGCGTTGCCTTAAAAGACCTTCTTTGATAAACCCCATACGCTCCAACACGTTGGCAGAAGAAACATTCTCAGGGTCAATCTCCGCTTCAATGCGACGCAAACCCAATGTATTAAATGCAAATTTAATTAATGCAGTCCCAGCCTCGGAAACGATACCTTTTCCCCAATATCTTTGGCTTATTCCAAATCCAATTTCAGCTCGCTTTGACTCTTTGTCATAATTAAAGAGCATCACTTTACCTAGCAGTTCGCCACTATGTTTTTTATAAACTCCTAATGTCATTCCGCGGGAATCACACATGGAGTCGGAACTATTATTTATAAATGCAGCGGCATCATCTAATGATCGCCAAGGAGGAGTATTCCAATATCTCATCACCTCTGGATCGGAAAAAATGTCAAATAATGCTTGCGAGTCATCTTCATGAAATGCTTTAAGAACTAAACGTTCTGTTTCAATTTTTATTCCTAACATTAAAACTATCCATTCACTGTTTATTTTGAGTGCACTATGAGCCACTACATATGGACCGATTTATTTCCATTTTTTATCAATGAGATAAACAAAAACCAGATTATGCAATTACGCTATCGGACTCTTGCGGCAGCAGGCAATATTCGATTGTAGGGGACATAACTAAATCACTTTTATAAGGCAGATATTGAGCTTGGCAAATCAACCTCATTCCGCTAATTCAAAACTTGATAATCAAGACTGCCATTGTGATACAGCCGAATTTCAATTATCTCTATTTGCTGTTTTAGTAATGACAACCGTTCTATTAACCAGAGATAGCCGATTTTATAGGCCGTCTGTAATAATGTGATCAATTCATCTTCTGGCGTATGCGCTTCATCAATGGCCAAGATACGGTACCAGTCGAACGATTTAAAATTAGCAATCATGTCAGACTCAAGCTCGGCCGTTAATAACCATGAACCATTCATCATAGATGCTATATCAACAAAAAAATCGCAGTAAGCCTCCCCTTGGGTATAGGAGAAATTCGCATATTCTCTCACCAAGCCATCAAATTCCTCTCGGTAGCCATCAAGTGTGTTTTTAACCACGTAGGCTGCTTTCTCAACCCTTTGCATATGTCACTCTCATCCCTTCGTCCCTAATAACAGGGGCATATAGGGCTGATAACCTACCCCAGTTTCAGCACCTCTCCAACGGTATTTTGATGATAAAACCAAAGTCACGCTTTAGACTGATTAAATTTTTACCTTTTATTAACAATGACTTGAATTAGAACTAAACTATAATTTCAGTGCAGTAAGGGTAAATAAAGTCTGTAAGGTTTTGGTTCACTTTGGCGTGTCTCAGCCAAAGCAATAACGATGACAGATATAAATGGCATAAAAAATGGCGGCTGCATTAGATGCAACCGCCATTTGGATTTGGCTATTTGGATTTAGCTATTTGAATTTAGCGATAAGCCTCGCCAGTGAACCACTCTTTCGCTTTTGTACTAATGAGAGCCAATCGACCTCACTCACTAAAAGCTGCGGCTTAGCTAGTGCGGTACTGTTTAAGGATCCCTTCGAGTTCAACCGAGGCATGTTGCAAATCATGTGCTAGGGTGACACTGCGCTGCGCCGTTTGTTTAATGGTATCGGATTGATGGCGGATCTCATTGAGCTGGCCAGCAATATCGCGAGCGGCCACGCTCTGCTCTTCCGCCGATGCAGCAATCTGGCTGCTCATATCAAATACGGCATTAACCGATTGCGCCATCCCTTCGACATCTTCGCCCACGGCAATAATGGCACTGCGGCCTTCATCGGCGCGATCCACAATCTCGGTGGTGATATTGGAGAGCTGACGAGTGCCCGATTGCAATCCTTCGATCATCGCTTGGATCTCAACTGTCGCTTGTTGAGTACGTCCCGCTAAGGTACGCACTTCATCGGCAACCACCGCAAAACCGCGGCCTTGCTCACCCGCACGGGCAGCTTCGATGGCCGCATTCAGCGCCAGCAAATTGGTCTGCTCGGAAATACTGTTGATGGTCGTCACCACGGCATCAATACCAGCCGCATCCTTAGATAACTGTTCTACCGATGAAAATGCCGCGCCAATCTTGGTTGAGAGTTGCCCAATACTGTCCACCGTATGGCTAATACGTCCTTGGCTGGCACTCATTTGGCTGGCGTTATCTTTGGTCTGGAGCGAGGTATTACTGGCATTGACCGACACTTCTTCAATCGCCGAGGTCATTTGCGCCATGGCCACGGCCACAGAGTCTAAAAATTGATGCTGGGCACCAATTAACTCGCCACTGCTTTTGGCCTGTTGATTAAACTCATCGGCGGCAAGGGAGAGCGTCTGCGCATTACTGCGAATAGCACTTACCATTTCACTCATGTTATCGGCGCAGCGGTCAATTTCGCGGGCGATTAAACTGAAGTCATCGGTGCCGAAAAAGTTTAATCTGAAACTTAAGTCGCCATCGGCTAAGCGTTTGATGGCCATGTACATATCCCACAGACCACCGCCGAGGGAAGTTGAAATCCAATAGCTGAGTTGGAATAAGGGCAATAAACCGATTAACGCGAGCCAAAACATTAAGTTAGCATCGCTGCGCCCTTCGCTTTCCCATTGGGCAACATTTTGCGACAGCTCAAGTGCGCCGCTTGAACCCACGCTGGCACTGGCGGTCACATTATCCCTTTGGCGCTGCGCCTCTGCTTGGCGAGTGACAACACTTAAACCATTGTCACGGGCAAACTGTGACAGGGCATCACCCTGCAATTTTTGAGCATTCGCGACTTGGGCAAAGGCATCAACAGTCGCCTGAACTCGAGCCAAAGAGGCGGTTTCGAGGTTGCGGTGAGCATGTTGGTAATTGATAAGTGCAATGGTAGCCGTGATTAACGCCACCATAGAACAGACAATCCAAAATTTTCCGTTGAGACTGAATTTGATCAATATGGCATCAATGGTACGAAACTGGATTTGTTTCATCTTGATATTTCCTAAGATCTAAAGGCTATCGGGTACTAAATCAGCATTATAGCTCATCTATTCCATCACTTTATTACCACACAGACACATCCGCACATGACAGTGAAAGAAAATTAATCGGCACTGGCGATTTCAGAACCTGTAGATGCTGACCATTTTTGACGAAGGGTGATTAACTGCGCCGTCAATAAGCTCATACAAAAACCTAACAGGGCGCCCAATACTAAAGGCGGCACAATATTGGCGACATCCCCTGCCATGGCAAAGGTAATACAACAGCCAATAAAGGCACCGGGAATAAAACTGAGTTTTTGATAACTGGCTTGTAGGCACATTGCCGAGGTCGCGATACCCGTAAACAGATAACCCGCCACAGGCGATACAAAGAAACTGCTACAGCTGATAATGAGCCAAGCCCAAAACACACCGGAGAGATTGGTGCACCACGCCATCATCATGCCTTGAAAACCCGCCTTAGGCTGAGCAAAAAACGTGCTACAACCTAAAAAGCCAATCCAAGTAACGAGATGAAAGGCATCTGCGATACCACACCAGACAGAGGCTAATAGCCCCGCCGAAATAGCGACTTGCCAACGATTTTCCATGATGACCCCTTTGTATTGTTTTCACGGAAGTTAATACTCAAATGCGCTTAAGGTGCGGCTGTATTATGGTGTTATAGCGCCCTTCACTTCCGTGTCGATCAATTTTTAGTAGGGATCTGCAATCGAAAATTGACTCACAGGCCGACTAGGAACCGATTCAAATGAATGTGTACGCGAGTCCGCATACCTTAGGTCACTTGAGTAAACATATTGGTTAAATTACCTCTATTCTGGTAACAAAAACCTGATCTATTGCTAATTTTCGGCATTAATGCCCGTAAATTTACAAACAAGCAATTTATTTGTGGTAAAAAAACGAAAAAAGCGCTTATTAGGCGCTTTTTTGCTCACTCAGGTGTGGTTTACAGCATCACACCTTTAACTGTTTATTAACTGGCAGATCTCGGATCCTAAGGCCTGTTGCGGCAAATATCGCATTGGTCAGGCTAGGTGCCACAGGCGGTACGCCTGGCTCCCCCACTCCCGCAGGCGGTGCATCCGAGTCGATAATGATGATCTCCATCTCTGGCACTTGGGGTAAACGTAGAAGCGGATAATCATGGAAGTTAGACTGCATCACCTTACCCTGTTGGTAACTGATCTCCCCCATAAGCGCCAAGCTTAAGCCAAAGACTATCGAGCCTTCGGTCTGCGCTTTCACCCTGTCGGGGTTAACTACAGTACCGGCATCAATCGCAGCAATGGCATTCAGCACTTTAAGCTGTTTGTCCTCGCCGACTTCTACCCGCATTGCCACCGCCACCACACTCACAAAACTGCGGTGCACCGCAAAGCCCCAACCTTGATTCTTACCCGCTTTAGGCGCCTTGGCCTGAGCTTGTTCAACCGCCTCAATCACCTTGAGGTAACGGCCGACATCAACGGGGTGACGAGTTAAGTCTTCGCCATAGTTGCCATATTTAAAGCCTTGGTTCTCAAAGGTCTCTCGCCTTGCTTGACCTAGTAAGCTGCGCCACATATCGGGACAAGATAACTTGGCTTTATGGGCCATTTCATCGACAAAACTGCCCACGCCAAACCCATGTTGAATGTTACATACCGAGCGCATCCAACCGATACGGCTATGGGCTGTGGCCTTAACGGCCTCGTAGCGTAAATTTGCCAGGGCAAAGGGCACATCGACAAAACCTAAGTCCAACTCACCGCCGGATGGATACTCAACGCCCTCGGCAAAGGTGGAGCTGATCGACGGGAAGCCCGTACGCGCCAGCAGCGCCGTTGGCTGGTTATTGGCATCGAACAAGGCCTGATAACACTGGGCGCTGATGGCATGGTAATAACCGTTTTGGATCTCATCCTCACGGCTCCAACTCACCTTCACCGGCCGTTTAAATTGCTTGGAGAGTAGCGCCGCCTCCACACTGAAATCCGGTTTGGACTTGCGCCCAAAGCCGCCGCCCAATAGCGTCACATTCACTTTCACCGCATCTTCGGCAATACCTAAGGCCGCTGCCACATTTTGCTGGGTACTCTGCGGTGTTTGTGTCGATGCCCAAATTTCACAGCCCTTATCGGTCACATTGGCGGTGGCCACGGGCGGCTCGATGGAGGAATGGATAAGATAAGGCACGGTATAAATCGCCTTAAGGGTATCATCCTTCGGCCAGGTTTTGACCTCATCGCCAACTTGACGCACCACCTTGCTAGGGGCTTGTACCTTATCCACCAGCTCTTTAAGGTAGGTTTTAGAATCGTGGCTACTGTTGGCAGACGGAGTCCAACTTACTTGTAAAGCTTTACGTCCCTGCAGCGCACTCCAAGTGTTTGTCGCCACCACAGCTACGCCGCCTAAGGCTTGAAAAGCGGGAGCGCCCTTGGACGTTGGCAAACGGTAGACATCGACCACGCCCGCTACTTTGCGCGCCGCACTATCGTCAAGACTTGCCACATCGCTCCCCAATACGGGTGGGCGCATAATGCTGGCATAAAGCATGTTATCCACTTGGATATCATAGCCATAGATGGCCTTGCCCGTGAGCATGGCCTGCATATCGACTATCTGACGCGAAGCACCAATTTGCTTGAAATCCTTAACCGCCTTTAATCGCAGTGAATCGGCTGCAGGTAATGGTAATCCCGCCGCATCGAGGGCTAATTCACCAAAGCGCGCAGCACGGCCAGATTTGGCATGCAGCACTTGATGATCTTTAGCCTGCACTTCACTCACGGGGACTTTCCAGCGAGCTGCTGCGGCTTGCTCAAGCATGGTTCGAGCCATCGCGCCCATCTCACGCATGCGGTCATAGTTTTCGCGGATACTGCGGCTACCATCAGTATTTTGGCTGGCGTAACGTTTATCGGCGAGCCCTTGAATAGGCACAATTTTATCCCAATCGGCCTCCAGTTCTTCGGCCAAGATTTGTAAAATCCCCGTGCGGATCCCCTGACCCATTTCGGAGCGGTGGCAGGTCAAATAAACCTTGTCATCCTCACCGATGGCGATAAACAGATTGAGCCGCGCCTGTTGGTCCTGCGCCAATGCCATTGGACTCCAACTGAGGCCACTTGCCCCGAGTGCGAGACCGCCCCCGACGGCGCCGAAGAGTTTTAACACATCGCGGCGACTGATATTTTCAACTGCGGTGAATGTACTCATCTTAGCCCTCCTGTTTGGCATAGCTTTGCAGCGCCGCTTTTATCCGAGGATAGGTACCGCAGCGACACAAATTACCCGACATGGCAGCATCAATTTGCTCCGCCGACGGTTTTGGATGCTGAGTGACTAAAGCCGCTGCGGACATTAATTGCCCCGCCTGACAATAACCACACTGAGGTACATTGTGTTCGGCCCAAGCATTTTTAAGCTTTTGATTATCCAGCCCTTCAATCGTGGTCAGTTGTTTGCCCTGCGCCTGGGATACGCTAGTTAAACAGGCGCGCACAGGCTGACCATCTAAATGCACGGTACAAGCGCCGCAGAGTCCGGCGCCGCAGCCATATTTAGTGCCCGTTAAGCCTAAAATATCCCGTAACGCCCAGAGGATGGGCATATTAGGATCCGCATTTAAGGTAAAAGATCTGCCATTAATGGTCAGGTTTTGGGAAGGCATCGCAAGACTCTGGTCCTTTGCCGCCTCCGAGGATGGTATTGCCATAACTCACTCCTTAAGTGCCAACCACGACGCAAGATCGGCTTTAGTATCAATATCAATCGCGGCATTGGGTAAGGATACAGCCACTAACTCACCCACATTTGCCAGTTGTTTTAAGATGGATTTTGCGCCGTGATCGCCAGTCAAATCCGTTAATAAATCGAGTATTGAGGCATTAAAAATAGCAGGGGCACCTAATTCATCCAACTTCCCTGCTGCGTGATGATAAAGTGCGGCCACAGATTGCTGACTCGTTTGCCAGGTCTCAATCAACTGCCGATAGTCTTCAAATGTCAGCGCGACCTGATCCGCTAAGGTGAGTAACATGCCATCAAACTGCTGCGCTTTTGCAAAGTCCACCGCAACTCGCAGCGACGATGACAACCCTGTCTGCCAGTCGGCATTATGCAGTAGCGTGAATTGATTCGCCCCAAAAGCCTCTAGTTGGGGGCGAAGTTCGTGGGCATGGGCACCGAGCACCACCAGCAGCGAAGCGCTGACTTGATTGGATGACTCCATTGCCAATGGTGCCGAGGTGAAACGAGCCAAACAGTCGATATGGCGTTGTAAGATGCTTTGCCCGCTATTTACACTTGAGGGCGTTGATAATGGCTGCGCCAGTTTAATCCCCTGAAATCGCCGGCTCTCACCCGCGGCCAGCACGGCAATTAACAAGCGTTGGCGACTCTGCATTAGGGCATGATCCCATCGAGAATCGAACATGGCGCGCCGTGTAGCACCCCATGGCATTGGGCCAAAATACTCAAGGCAATGGCGCTCGGTAACTCACCACCGAGCGCAAGCCCTGCGGGCGCCGAGAAAAAGCCACTAAACGAATCGGTACTGAGTTCGGCCATTTCCAGCACTTTATCCCGCCGATGGGCAGGCCCTAAGAGCGCAACATATTTAAGCTCAAAGGGTTGAATGGCTTTGAGCGCCGCCGCATCTAAGTTCAGGTTATGGTGCATGACCACTGCACAATCTAAGGATGCAACAAGGGCGCTCGCCTCATTAGCACTTTGCTTGACGATATGGGCATGGGGAAAATCGGCACTTCTCGCGTAGGCGGTGCGCGTATCAAACACGCTCACCTGCCAACCTAAACTATGGGCAATCGCCGCCACGGGTTTAGCATCGATGCCCCCACCAAAAATCCCTAAATGAAATCGCGGTCTGAGCGGGATGATAAGCGCCTCTCCTTCAGGCTGACTGAGTATGCCCGCCTTTGGAAAATCCGCCGTCGGAAATGGGGCTCTCTTGGCTGGATAAAACTGCGCGGCGTAACTGCGAGCATCACTGCCCGCGGGTGCGAGAGGTAATTGATAGTATCCCGACTGCCCCTTACGAAACGCTTGCACTATGTCCACTAGGCCAAGATCATGATTTTCTTTAAGCAGAGGGATCAACATGATATCAACTTTACCGCCGCAACCGAGGCGGTAGCTGGCATCGGATTCATCGGTCGCATCGTAGGTGACACAAGCAATCTGCTGCGATTGCATGGCTTGCTGCGCATGACGGCGAAGATCCGCCTCTAAACAGCCGCCACTTAAGATCCCCGCGCCTTGGCCAAACTCGTGGAATAACATCATGGCGCCGGGCTTTCGGTAGGACGAGCCTTGGATATGGGTAATCACCGCCAGCACCCACGCATCATCGGCTAAAGGCAACCAATGCTCTAACAAGCCTTCGATTTGCTGCTCCATCGACCTAAGCTCCGTCTCTCATTCACGCATCGATGCATACACTTGGTGGGCGCAATCATCGATTAGCGGCTTATTTATAAGCATTATTTTTACCGAATGTAGATCAAGCTAACAAAGGCAGCTCGAATTTAAAAGGGGAAATAAGCGGAAATACTGATGGGATAAACCGAAAATATTGACATCCCTGTCATCTGTGCCAGTTCCATAGCAGGAAGGTGAGAGTTAACACTTAAAACTGATATTCCCCCGCTTTGGTGCGTAGCGCTTGGGATTGATTATCCAAACTGATGGAGGTGGACTCAATTTGCTCGATAATTTGCGACACCTCGCGGGAGTTATCGCGGATCACCACAAGACTAGTGGCAATGTCCTTAGAAACCAAAGATTGCTCCTCGGTTGAGGCCGCAACCTGCGTATTGATCCCATGGATGGCCGCCGTGCTATGGCGAATATCATCAAAAACAGTCACTATCCGTTGCAATTCATTCGAGGCTTTTTGCATCAAACTCGCCGCTTGAGTGACTGAACTGCCCACCTGATTGGTCCGATTCTGCAAACTGGCGACAATATCATCGATTTCTTTAGTCGAATCCTGTGTCCGCTGAGCGAGTGAACGCACTTCATCAGCCACCACAGCAAAGCCTCGGCCCTGTTCGCCTGCCCTCGCAGCTTCAATCGCCGCATTGAGTGCCAACAGGTTGGTTTGCTCGGCAATCGCCTTAATGACGCTCAGCACATTACTCACTTGAGTACTTTCATTCACTAAATGCTGCATCGAATCTTGAGTGGTGGAGAACTCACTTTCCAGTACAGCCATAGCATTGAGCGCCTCAGAAACCGTGTCTTGACCGACACCCACATGGGTTTCATTTTCAGCCGCACGAATTTCAGCGTTCGAGGTACTCTCACTCACATGCACTAAGGTTGTGGTCATCTCTTCCATTGCACTCGCACTGGCATCAAGCTCTTTGGCAACGCGATTCGAACTTTCCCTCGACACTTGAATCGAGGCCTTGGTCTGCTTCGCTAAATCGGCGACCTCTTTGGCAATCCCGTCTGTAGTCGCAAGAGAGCTGGCGAGGGAAGAAATAAACAAATTAATTTGATTAACGATTTCACCAATCTCGCCCTGTGCCGAGACAGAGATCCGCCGCGCTAAGTTTTTAGAGCGTTGAATGTCGAGTAATTCGCGGCAAGTTTGCACAATCGGTGTCACAATGCGGCTCTTCACAATCACAAAACCACCAACGGCGACTAAAATCACCAGAAACAATACAAATTGCGAGGCATTGAGCGCCATACTCAAGGAGTCCAATCGGTTGTTCACCTCGCCCTCGGTACGCTTATCCAAGGCGGTAAAAAACTCATCAATGGGCTCCATAATCTTGGCTTTTTCCCTGTGGTATTGATCGCTGTGCAGCAGTTCTCGCGCCATCGCGAGGTTTGGTTCACCTTTAATGCTGTAGGTTTGGGTATTGGGATCCATAAAAATCCCTTTGACCGCATTCATCGCCTTGACCTCAAGGGCGACTAAGGCATCAGAATTTTGCTGCGCCTGCTCGAGATAATGGAATTCCTCATCGGAAAATCCCAAGGCCTTCATTTGGCTTTTGATGGCGACTCTAGCACCATCTGGCTTAGGTTTATCGCCGTAACTCAGCACCAAGTCCCAATAAATCTGGTGATATTTCTCTGGTCTCGGCTTTTCGCCGTTACGTATAGCCAGAATATCCATATACATTTTTTCGTATTTTTCATCGCCAGTGACCGCATAGGTTCGGGCGAGCCTAGTCAAATCATCGGAGCTTTGCCGCAGCTCATCGGCAATTTGATAGGACTGATAACGCACGTTTGCCGCCTCGTTAAAGAGTTCAATCTTAGATTTAACATTAAAACTCAACACCGCCGTAATCACCGCACTGGCGACTATGGTGGAAAAGACAACACTCATCATTGTTTTTGTGTTCATAGTAACCCCGATAGACAGATATCACTGCAACTTAAAGTCTAGTTGGGAATGGGTCACTCAAAGGTAAAAGACAGGATTAAAATTAAATAATATAGTGAGTTACGAACGATTATCAGTTGCAGGCAAAGCATAAAGCAGCTGCGACTTTGCTTATACTCAGTTGATATTGATATAAATAAACAAGATAGGAAAACGGAACACTTACTGGATGATTTTTATCCACCAAGGTCACATGGCTCACATCCAGTGTATGCGAAATGACGAACAAGCCTCGGGGCACACAAGCTCGCTTGTGTGCCAAATTCTCGAGGGAATTGCAGTGAGTTATCGGTCAGAGAAAACCTTAAGGCTTACAACAGTAACTGATCGGCCACAAAGGGGTTATGTTCGCGCTCTTCACCGAAGGTCGACATAGGTCCGTGGCCGGGAATAAATTCTACATCCGCCCCTAAAGGCCAAAGTTTAGTGGTGATGGAGTGGATTAAATCCTGATGATTCGATTGCGGAAAATCCGTACGACCAATCGAGCTTCGAAACAGAATATCGCCCACCCAAGCCAGATGAGCGTCAGCGGAATAAAATGCCACGTGGCCCGGAGTATGCCCGGGGCAATGCAACACGCTTAAACTTTGTTCCCCCACGGTAACTACATCACCATCCTGCAAATATTGCTCGGGCTCGAAGGCTTCGCAGTGGGGAAAACCAAAGTTTTGGCTCTGTTTTGGCAGGTTATCAATCCAAAATTTATCCGCTACATGGGGGCCAATAATAGGTACATTCGTTTGCTGCGCCAACAGCTTAGCACCGCCCACATGGTCGATATGGCCGTGGGTCAGCAGGACTTTTTCAAGGGTCAGTCTCAACTTGTCCACTTCGCCTAAAATACGGTCGACATTCCCTCCCGGATCGACAACCGCGGCACGCTTCGTTTTTTCACACCAGATCAAGCTGCAATTCTGCTGGAAAGGTGTCACAGGAATAATTTGATACTTCATAGCTTCAATCTCGTGTTATCCATAGCCGATAGATTACGCTAAGAGGCTTATCATGGCTCAAATTTTTACAATAAAAATTGATCTTAACCAAAGGCTAACCAAATAATCCCAACTTGCGACAACAGGGCTTTTGTATACAATCTGCCCTAAACAACAAGCCCTACTCTTAAGGTTAATTGATGAAACCCGATATGATGCTCGCCGGTGTCCTCGCCAAAAAACACACATTCAACCTGCCACTCAATTACCAACAGCCAATTGGTGAACAGATCAGTGTGTTCGCGCGGGAACTCTGCGCCATTGAAAATAAAGATAAAAAACTGCCATATATCGTTTTTTTTCAGGGAGGCCCCGGCTTTGCTGCCATGCGCCCCGCGAATAATAGCGGTTGGATCCGCCGCGCACTCAAAGAGTTTAGAGTATTATTGCTCGACCAACGGGGCACTGGGCTTTCTAGCCCGATAAATTACCAAAGCCTTGGTCACTTAACGCCTGAACAACAGGCCGAATATTTAAGCCATTTTAGGGCCGACAATATCGTCCGCGATGCCGAATCAATTCGCGCCAAGCTCTGCCCCGCCGACAAGTGGGCAATTCTAGGTCAAAGCTTTGGTGGTTTCTGCGTGCTGCATTATTTAAGCGCCGCCCCGCAGGGCGTGAGTGAAGCCTATATCACTGGCGGCATTCCTTCCCTCACACGCAGCAGTGATGAAGTCTATCAGGCCACCTATCAGCGCGTACTCGCTAAGAATAAGGACTTCTTCCAGCGCTTCCACGATGCGCAGCATCTAGTGACACGCCTCGCCAAACATTTACTCGAGCACCCAGTGCATTTAGCCACCGGCGAGCGCCTCACGGTTGAAATGCTGCAACTGCTCGGCATTAACTTAGGCATGGAGCAAGGCCCAGAGTCGGTTTACTATTTACTTGAACAGGCGCTGGTGCACTCGCCCCAAGGTGATTATGTCAACCCGCTGTTTTTAAATCATTTCTGTCAATTGCTCGACTATAACACCAACCCGATTTTCGCCCTGTTACACGAAGCCATCTACTGCCAACACAGTGCGTCACAGTGGTCTGCCCATAGGGTGCGTGAGCAGTATCCGGCCTTTAACTATCACGTCGGTAAGCCTTTCCTGTTTACTGGCGAGATGATTTACCCTTGGATGTTTGAGCAATTTAGCCATTTAGCCCCACTCCAAGCCGCGGCCAATCTCCTTGCCCATAAAACGGACTGGCCGGCGTTATACAATCTTGAGCAGCTCAGCCAAAACCGCGTCCCAGTTGCGGCCGCGATTTACAGCGAAGATATGTATGTCGAGATGGACTACAGCCTCGAAACTGCCAAACAGGTAGCACACCTAACGTATTGGTTAACCTCGGAATATGAGCACAATGGCATTCGAATGGATGGCGAGCGGATCTTAGATAAGCTCATCAGTCTCAACCGCGGTGACAGCTTAAGATAAATGTTAATTTTAAGGGTTAATTAAGTAAAAGCTGTCATTGTGTGCTGGCTCCTCATCCATATGAGTGATTTTGGCTACAACATTCAACGACCAATTTTCCGTAAGAGTAATCCGTATTGGCTTACTCTTTTTTTTACCTAAAAAAATGCACTCAACCGGGTTGAGTGCATGACAAACATAGTCAAAAAAAGCAGGGGAGCGAGTTTCTAACCGAGATGAAATTAACGTTTCATCTGAGGATAAGTAAATTCATGGCATTGATTGCAATAAACTTTACTTTCTTTGTGTTCCTGATGGCAGTAAGTACAAGGCAGATCAGTACCATAGTGCAGACTGTCATGGGGATTTGGCTCAACCGAATGGCCCGCATCCGCTGGGCGCTCAGTCAGCTTAGCCACCTCCTCGGGTGAACCGTGGCAGCTACTGCAAGTCGCTGCATCCGGAACCGTTTTACGTTTTGCATCACCGTGGCATGCCGCGCAATCGACTTTACCATCGGCTCCTGTCATCACCTCTTTATGGTAGTCCTTGATATTCAATGCATTAGCGGCCATAGGCATTGCCAGCATGACACCGAGTAATAGAATAAATACGGGTTTTAACATCAGAGTCTTCCTAGGCGGGGCATAATGCCCCGCATCGTAGATTAATAGTTTGCAATAAAGTCAGTTGACGCTTGGATATCGGGTGTAAACGGACGGTCCTTGGCGACAAAAGGCACTTTTTCACGGTAGGCCTTGTACATGGCTTGTGTTGCCTTACCCAGTTGTAGATCAGGATTAGCTTGCTTACGTAAATCAATCGCTTGAGTTGAGTGCAGCAGTTCTAAACCGTAGATGACTCGGGTGTTATCCACGATTTGGATCAGGTTATCCGACGCCAACTTAAGGTTGGTGAAGGTATCTTCAATCCCACCGGCGATAGAGATCCCATCGAAGGATACTGGCGTGGCTAACTGCTTGTTACGCACTTGCATATCCACAAAGGCCTTTTGAATCGCACCGAAGGCATGGCCTTGGTTTTCTGGCGCACTCAGGAAGCGCGTCAGCTTAGTAAAGTGATCATCGGACAGATGAATAGTACGCATCACACTGTTATGGGACACATGGGTCAGGGCCACACTCAGGTTTTGCACTGCGAGTGCCACAGGCAGCGGCTCAAAGTTAGTGGTAGGGAACACACCGCCCTGCCCTTCGACCAAATATTTAGCCACTTGTGGGAACTCGGCATATTGGTTCGACGCGCCCACAATCACAGCTGGGTTATCGTCCGAATGGTTGATTTGGATATTGATCACTTCATCTAATGAAGCTAGGGCCTGCTCGGCGCCTGCAAAGGTGTAAGCCGTGGTTCTAAAGCTTAACGGATCCTGTAATGGACGCTCATCGTTTAGCTGCCATAAATAGCTACCATCGAGCTGCTTGAGAATGTCACTGGTGGCCGATTTAATGTAAGGGAACGGACGGATGTCGTTGGTTTGCGGCAAGAATGGCGCCACGTTACCGTTTAATCCCTCAAGGCTTAAGCCAAAGACGGTGGGTGATACAGACAACAATTGCTTCGCTTCACGGTAACCTTGCATGGCATACGCCACGGCAAAGGCATTGTTAGACAGAATCGATAGCGCATCTTTCCCCATAGGCGCCAATGGTGTGATCCCCGCATCGGCCATCGCCTCTTTACTGCTCACACGTTGACCTTTGTAGAACACTTCCCACTCACCAATCATGGCCAAACCGACATGGGATGACAGCAGAATATCCGCCTCACCGACTGTGCCTTTAGCTGGGATCACAGGGGTCAGCCCTTGGTTAAGATAGGCTTCATAAAGCTCGGCAACCACAGGTTGCACACCGGTTTGTCCGGCTAACATGGTATTTAACCGCACGGCTAAGGCTAGACGAGTGAGTTGTATCGGCGCAGCTTCACCGACACCAGCACTGTGGGCACGCAGGGTGCTGAGGTTAAAGCTTCGAGAGGCGTCGAGCACCGCATCACTCAGCTTGCCGTTGGCATCGAACAGCTTGTGGTCTTTATTTAGCCCAACCCCCACGGTTAAGCCATACACAGGTTTGCCCAGACGCGCCGCTTCCATCAGTAGCGCGTTTGCTTTCACGAGTTGCGTCTTGGCTTGCGGCGCAATCTTTACTTTAGCGCCATCGGCAATCGCCCAGGCTTGATCTTGGGTTAAATGTTTACCGTCGAGCACCACTTGCTCCATCGCGAATGCGCTGCCTGAAAGTAGACTCAAGGTGAGTGAGGCCATCAACATGGATTTATTCATTATCATCTCCAACATTTTGTTATATTTAATAAAATCTAAGCTTGCTTGAACGTCACAGCGTTCGCTGCGGCGCAGTTGCGGCCGGCATTACGCCCAGTGACCACCCCTTCGGCCACGGCACAGGCCCCTAAGCGGCTGGCGCCATGGATACCGCCCGTGGCTTCGCCTGCGGCATATAGCCCGGGGATGGCTTTATTGCTGACCAAATGCAGCACTTCGGATTGGGTATTCACCTTCACGCCACCCATGCAGTAATGCACCTTCGGCCACATGCGCACCGCATACCAAGGCCCTTTGTCGAGCACTATTGCCTCCTGCATGGGACGGTCGAACTCTTTATCTACACCCGTCTTCACCGCTTCGTTCCAACGCGCGACCTGCGCCTTTAATGCCTTGGCGGGCATGCCGTAAATAGCGGCCAGTTCGTCTAAGGTCTCGGCCTTGCTGATGACCTTGTATTTCAGGCCCCAATCTAAAGTCTGTGCCTTGCTGGCACCGGCGGCATTAGTAAAACCAATGGGATAGACAGGCTGCCCCTGCTCATCCCGTCTGGTCATGATGGCGTCGGCACGCGCTTTACGGTCGGCTAATTCATTGAAGAAACGCTCGCCAGTACGCACATCCACAACAATGCCGTGGGGATAGGTAGCGATAGTGTTGAACTGGGAAGCCGTGCCAAAGCCCTTCTCGTCGGGGGATGCCCATGGGCCGAGCTGAATTTGGTCTAAATGAATAGGATTAGCCCCAATGAGCATCATCTGTTTGAGCGCCTCTGAGGTGGCACCTGCATGGTTGGTTGAATCTAAATCACTATTTAACTCAGGCAATTGCATCATGCGATATTCAATATCGCGACCAAAACCACCGGTCGCCATAATCACGCCACGGCGCGCGCCGATACGACGTATTTTACCCGTGCGCTCATTAGGAAAATAAAAACCTTCGCGAACTTCGACACCGATCACCCGTCCGGCCTCATCTTGTACAAAGCCTTCGAGCTTGGTCTGATTTTTCATGATGACGCCCTTGTCTCGGGCGGCTTTAATTAGGGGACGAATAATGCCAGCGCCTGAACTTTCAACCGTTTGCAACACTCGTTGTACCGAGTGGCCGCCAAAGTGTTGCACAAAAGGCTTCCAGTTCACGCCGTAATCAATCAACCATTGGCAGGATTCTGCGGTGCCGTTACACACCAGTTTAAGCATTTCCACATCGTTCATGCCGCGCCCAGCCCGCAGCATGTCAGCCACCATGGCATCGACCGAGTCTTTAATCCCGGCCTGTTTCTGTAGCGCAGAACCGGCTACCGCCATGGCGCCGCCGTTGATGGTAGAGTTACCACCAAACACGGGCATCTTATCGATAACCATCACACTCACGCCGGCTTCTCTGGCCTGCAACGCCGCAGACATGCCAGCAAAACCGCTGCCGACCACGAGCACATCTACGATTTCATCGAAGTTGATAGGCGCAGAGTCACAGCTGGCAGTAGTAGGCAGTGCAATACTCGCCCCGAGTCCCGCGGCCATGACCATGCCCCCCTTTAATAACTGGCGGCGCCCCGAATTAATACCTTGGGTTTTACTCATGCTGATTTCCTTCAATAATCATTGGAACTTGTCAGCATGAAAGTGCAGATGCTGTGCCAAGCACCTAAAAAGAGGTATTTATGTGGGGAACTTTGATTGCAGGCACAAAATCACGAAATATAAAGATCTACAATCACGATACTTAGTGATTAACTTGAAATATCAATGGAAAAACACTTCTATTACGAATCAACGCTAAGACTCTGTAGCAGTCTGCAACTCGAAAAATCTTTACACAGTTACTTCGAGTTTATTCGGGATGAATTGCCTATAGATGGGCTATTTGTGAATATTTTTCGCAAACAATTTAATGATATACAGTTTATCGCCCATGTTGATGATACCCATTGCTGCACCTTGGATAAACGCATCCAAATTCCTCTGAAGATGGCGCAATCGCTAGAGGATCCCGAGCGGCCAAAGGTGCGAATTGTTAATGACATAGAGCATGATCCTGTCACCTCTTTAGTCGCGCCTCAGGTCATTAAGGATATTCGTTCGGTAATTATTCTGCGGATGTCGATTGAGAATACCCACCTTGGGATAGTCGGCTTTTATGCCAAAAAGACTGGAGTGTTTAGGCCCCGTCATGCTGACTTGATTGCACCACATATGCAAAACCTCGCGCTCATCACGGCACTGAATTTAAGGGATCGCAACTTACTCAAAGAGAATGAAGCGCTATCTAAACAAAACGTCAGTCTACGCCGCACCTTAGATGTTCAAAATGGCGTGGTTGGTGCTAATTCTGGCCTGAAACAGGTGATGCAGCAGGTGCAATCCATCGCCAAAATCAACACCACAGTGTTAATGCTTGGGGAAACTGGCTGCGGCAAGGAAGTCATCGCCAACGCCATTCACGAACTGTCGGAGCGCTCGGGTAAGCCTTTTATCAAGGTAAACTGTGGCGCTATTCCAGATACTTTGATTGACTCCGAGCTCTTTGGTTATGAAAAAGGTGCGTTTACTGGCGCCGATTCACGCAAAATTGGTTACTTCGAGCAGGCCAACGGCGGTACCATTTTCTTAGATGAAATTGGGGAATTACCGCTTTCGGCCCAAGTTAGGCTACTTAGAGTACTGCAAAATAGCTGTATCACCCGCGTTGGCGGCCACGATGCGGTGCAGCTCGATATTCGTATTGTGGCCGCAACCCACAGAAATCTTCAGGCCATGGTACACAGAGAAGTGTTTCGCGAAGATCTCTGGTACCGACTGGCAATTTTCCCCATCGAGATCCCATCACTCAGACAAAGACGCACGGATATTCCTCTGTTAGTGCAACATTTTGTCGAGCAGCTGAGTGCCAAGTTCAATTTGCCACAGCTACCAAGAATCGCCCCTGAACAACTGAATATTCTCAACCAATATGATTGGCCAGGGAATGTGCGCGAACTCATTAATGTGCTCGAGCGCGCTATCATTCAGCACCCTGCGGGTCCGCTGGATTTTAGTTTTCTGGCGCCCAAAAGCCTCGAAGCCGTTAAAACCCCGTCCAATCAAACCGTGATTATCGATCCAAGTCATGCCAGCGATAAGCTGGTGCCACTGGAGGTGATGACCAAAAAGTATATCAGCCATGCATTAAGGATCACGGGCGGTAAACTCTATGGCCCGGGCGGCGCGGCCGAATTGTTGGATATCAATGCCAATACCCTGCGCAGTAAAATGAAGAAGTTAGGGATTGTGTAATGCATTGATAAGAAATGGATAGTCATAAAAAAGGCCACAATACTGTGGCCTTTGATGAATGCACTTTTTAGCGTACGCTCTCGTCAGACTTAGAAGAAATAACGAATACCAACGGCATAGTTATTATCTTGCAGATCTTCGTAGGCTTTATCGTCCATATCGCTGAAATCGATTTTGGCTTCAGCATACATGATGGTGTCGCGGCTATAGCGATAATGCAGGCCTAGCACGGCAAATTGACGCGTCCATTTGCCTTGGATGGCGGTGTTTTCATCGGTGTCCAAATCTTGGTAAGTCAACAATAGGCTAGGTACAAATCCGTTATCATAGTGGTAAGCGACAATAAATTCGGCGCCAGTTGAGTCATAAAGCTCCCCACCCACCAACTCGTTTTGCTCACTCTTATGGGCGTTAAAACCCACATACAGGCCGTCGGCATCACGACCCGGCGCATATTGATAGAAGCTGCCGTATTGGGCACCGATACCGATGATTTGGTTGGTATTATCGACTTCTTTGCCCGCAAGATTGCCAGTGAAGTCACCACGGTTAAAGCCCGCTAACACCTTAAATTTATCGGTGAAATAGTAAGTCGCACTCGCGCCATAGCTAGGGTCGAAGCTCAGCTCCGAACCATCGTTTAAGGCGTTACCTAAATTATCATAGAGCGCCACATCACTATTTTGCTTAGAAGCGTATTGCACCGCGATATGCAGATTACCAAAGGTATTGCGGTATTGTAGCGCCGCATCGGCACGACCCGCTCCGGTGAGGCCGCCATCACCGAAGGTATAAGCACCAACAGACCAACCCGTAAAGGCATTCAGCACGTCAGTGGTGTAAGCAACATCGTAATAAGCCCCCCACTGCTTACCAAAGGTGAGCGAGCCCCATTTGTCGTGCGACATGCCGACATAACCTAAACGGTTAAAGAGGAAATCTGAGGTTTTTGAAGCCGATAACTGGCCACCACCTTGGCCTTCGGTATAGATAAGGCCATCGTCACTGGTGACCATGTTAATGCCCCATTCTGTATGGGCAAAAGAGCGCCAGCCGTTTTTCTCTTGGCGGTCGAAACGGAATCCTACGCGGGAAAAGTTATCAATTACCGAAGTTTCGTGGCCATCATTTAACGCCGCAAAGCCTAGCCAGCCCATCATATTGACGCTATTGGTTTGATCGTTATACAGCTCAACCGCCTGAGTGGTACCAGTCAATAGTACCGCGGGGATCATCACTGCAAGCAATTTCTTTTTCATATCATCTACACCTTTTAATTCAGCTAAACCATATATAATCATATGATTTAATTGGCTTATTATATTCTCCAGCCAACACACAGCAGTTTGCATGCCACGGCGCAGAAAATCTGAATTTCAGGGTGTTTTTTAGAAGTAGATCCGCCAATCACGAAATATCGTGATTGGCGGCAATTAAATATCGCGGAATATATTAAATATCGTTACTAGATCGCGAGCATTAGCGACAGTTTGATTACATTTGTGTCATCAAGCTTGGGCGGGTACTTTACTCGCTCGACGTCTAGGCGTAGCGGATGTCGAGGCCGTCGATTTAGCCGCGGTAGTTTTAGCGGCCGAACTTCTCGCAGTGGCGTTTTTAGTGCCGGATTTTTTCCATCCAGCGCCTTTACCTCCAGCTTTTCGATAGCCGGGCTTTTTCGTTGTTGCACGCTTAAAGCCCTGCCCTTTTAAGCCATTGAGGGCTGACGGTAATTGAGCGCCTGCATTTTCGATTAAGTTAGTTAGCGTCCCCAGCAGAGGCTGCATAAAGCCTTGATAAGACATTTCTTTATGACAGATGCCGTTTAGACTTGCCTCCCACAGCGCCGTCATATCGGGTGTCGTGGCGCTAAGGGGTAAGCTATTAATTAAGCCCTTGCCCACCTCAGTGGCCACAATCGACTTGCCCTGACGCTGAATAAAGCCCCGTTTAAACAGCAGTTCAATAATGCCTGCACGAGTCGCTTCTGTGCCTAAGCCATCGGTTTCCTTTAAAATTTTGCGGATCTCTGGGTCAGTCACATAACGGTTAATCCCCGTCATAGCACTCAGCAAGGTCGCATCGGTAAAGGCTTTGGGAGGTTGAGTTTGCTTCTCGACCAATTCACCTTGGCGACAATGAAGAACTTGCCCTAAGGTAAGAGGCGGTAACTGACCAAGATATTCCCCTTCCTCTGCGTCCTTGTCGCCTTGCGCAAAACTCGCTGCGGATGATACATCCTTTCGTTCGCTCTCTTCTCTGGCAAACAGTTGTTTCCAACCGAGAGACTTATCCTGTTTTGCCTTGGTTTTAAAAAGGCCACCTTCGATCGTCACCTCGACCGCGGTTTCACTGTAGCAATAGGCGGAGTAAAACTGCGCCAGATACTGGCGAGCAATATGCAGATAAAGCTGCCTTTCCCGCTGGCTCAAACCAGCTAGATTGGGCTGTTTTTCCGTTGGAATAATGGCGTGGTGAGCATCGACTTTTTTATCATCCCACGCCTTAGATTTAAGCCGAGGATTGGGCGCCTCAGCGTGTGCGACTAACTCGGGCGCACCGCCAGTAATGGCCGCTAATACCCCACTTGCAAGCCCATGCTGCTCGGTGGGCAAATAACGACTATCTGAGCGTGGATAAGTGATTAGTTTATGGCGCTCGTATAAGCTCTGGCAGGTATCGAGCACGTCCTTCGCGCTCATACCGAAGCGCTTGGCAGCATCGATTTGCAGCGCCGATAAACTATAGGGTAAAGGCGGATTCTGCTGCTTATCCTTAGTGCTTAACTGGGTCACTTTGGCGGGTTTATTGGTGATCCGGCGCACTACATTTTGCGCTAGGCCCTTAGCAAGCACGCGCCCTTCCTCATCCATATAAGGCAAGCAGGCTTCACTGGGTTGCCACTTAGCCGTGAAAGCTTGATCTTTGTCGGTCACTAAGTGAGCCAAAACCTCATAAAAAGGCTTAGATTGGAAATTCGCGATTTCTTCATCGCGGCGCACAATAAGCCCAAGCAGCGGGGTCTGTACTCGACCGACCGATAGGACGCCCTGATAGCCGACTTTTTTCCCTTGAATGGTGTACGCCCGCGTCATATTCATGCCATAGAGCCAATCGGCGCGGCTTCGGGCAAGTGCCGAGGTCGACAAAGGAATAAACTCACGATTGCTGCGAAGTTGCGACAAGGCACGTTTTACCGCCTGCGGGTTTAAATCACTGATAAGGAGTCGCTGCGTTTGCTGTAATTTATCGCCCGTCACGCCCAAATAGGCGATCACTTCATCAACCAATAACTGCCCTTCCCTGTCGGGATCGCCCGCATTCACTAGCGTATCGGCCTGTTTCACCAGCTTTTTAAGCACAGTGAGTTGGCTGCGGGTCGCAGCCTTAGGTTTAAGCTGCCACTTCTCGGGCACTATGGGTAAATGCTCAAACTTCCACGATTTAAACTCGGGATTATAGGCATCGGGCTCAGCCTGTTCGAGCAAGTGCCCGACACACCAAGACACACAGTTACCGTTTGCGTCTTCGATAAACCCGTCACCTTTTTTGTGGGGTTTAGACAGCACATCGGCGATTGCACGCCCAAGGCTTGGTTTTTCGGCAATATAGAGGATCATATCTACATTAAGCACTGGATATAATTACAGTGTAATTTAGCCCAAAGCGGACAAGAGTGCAAACCGCCGTTTTACCTCGAGGGCCGATTTAACTCGCTCTGCGGTAACGAAACACTAAAGCTGTGTAAATTTAGTTGAGAATAGTTCTCATCTAAAACTAAAATCCCTTGCATCAGTTACGAGGAATCGAGAAAACAAATGAATACACTGATCTTGCCAGGCCCTTCAATCCCAGCCTTTAAGCCAGCACTCGCCTTAAGATTCAATCAATTGGTGATCTTCCACAGCCTGTTATTGCTAGCATTAAGTCTGCTTTGTGAAATGGGGCTAAAAAGGCTTGGGCTTGAGGCGCCTTTCCTTTCTTGGGGAGTTATCCTGTATTTGCCCGTGGCCGTGAGCCTGTCTTTGCTATTAAAACATAGCGTTAGCCGCCGCAGTCTGGCATGGCTATTCGGACTATGGATGCTGTTATGGCTGGTGATGTAAGCCCCAGTTTTAAGCCTTGTATGGATACCCACACTTACATCCGTTTAGGTCAAATAAAGAGCTCTAACTCCACGCACCTTGTCTCATCTTTCTCCTACATCCCGACTGTCAAACGCAACTCAAAACCTAGCTAATTAACGCACCGCTAAATCCCCTATCAGTAACGCCACCAAATAAAGAACGTTAAATTATCAATTATTTAACAACTTTAGCTATGAAGCGGCTCAAAAAGCCGTTATGTTGAAGCTCTTGGGCGTGCGCACACGTCTTAACCTTAGGCCAAATTGGCCATTTAGTACCCAAACTTACAAGCAAATATCTTAAAAACTCTGCAAAAACAACAGAATATTGGAGTTGAATTATATGAATGAGATTGTTAATGCGGTCAACAATATCGTTTGGAGCCCCGCGCTCGTTTATCTTTGCCTCGGTGTAGGACTCTTTTTCTCCCTGCGCTCACGTTTCTTACAGTTACGCCATTTACCCGAAATGATCCGTTTAATGTTTGATGGCAAGAGCACTGATGCTGGTGTGTCTTCCTTCCAAGCCTTAGCCATGACCTTAGCGGGTCGTGTCGGAACCGGTAACATTGCCGGTGTCGCTACGGCTATTACCTTCGGCGGCCCGGGTGCATTATTTTGGATGTGGATGGTGGCGTTTCTTGGCGCCAGCTCAGCATTCGTCGAATCCACCTTAGGCCAAGTCTACAAAGAAAAAATCAACGGTGAGTACCGCGGCGGCCCCGCCTTTTACATTGAAAAAGGCTTAGGCATGAAGTGGTACGCTTGGACATTTGCCATTGCGACCATTTTTGCCTGCGGGATTTTACTGCCAGGCGTGCAAGCCAACTCGATTGGTTCGAGCCTAAAAACCGCCTTCGATATCGACCCTAACGTCACCGCCGCTATCCTCGCTATGCTGTTAGGTTTCATTATCTTTGGTGGCGTGAAACGTATTGCCCACTTCGCCAGTACCGTAGTGCCCTTTATGGCACTGGGTTATATCATCGTCGCCTGCGTGATTATTGCCCTTAACATTGGTCAGCTGCCCGATATTATTATGTTGATCCTAAAAAGCGCCTTCGGACTCGATGCGGGCTTTGGTGCGATTCTCGGTCTTGCAATTATGTGGGGGGTAAAACGTGGTATTTACTCAAATGAAGCAGGCCAAGGTACTGGGCCGCACGCCTCTTCTGCCGCAGCCGTAAGTCATCCAGCCAAACAAGGTTTAGTGCAAGCCTTCTCAGTATATGTCGATACCCTGTTCGTCTGTTCAGCCACCGGTTTTATGTTGCTGATCACAGGCCTATATAATGTGCAAGGCCCAGATGGTGCCGCGCTTTATACTGGGATTGCTGGCGTCGCAGCAGGCCCAGGTTATGTGCAAACCGCAATGGAAAGCATGATGCCAGGCTTTGGTAATATGTTCGTTGCCGTCGCGTTGTTCTTCTTCGCATTCACCACCATTGTGGCCTACTACTATATTGCCGAAACCAACATCGCCTATATCAATCGCAAGGCGAATCGTCCTTGGCTCACTGTGGTACTGAAAGTGGTGCTTATGGCGTCAACTGTCTATGGCACAGTGAAAACCGCCGATTTGGCCTGGGGCATGGGTGACATTGGTGTGGGCCTAATGGCGTGGCTAAACATCATCGCCATTATTCTGCTGCAACGTATCGCCTTTACTTGCCTTAAGGATTATGAGTCGCAACAAAAACAAGGGGTTGAGCCGTTATTCGATCCTGAAAAGCTCGGTATTCCCCATGCAGACTATTGGGTTGAACGCAAGAATGCGCAGGATGAGCTCGCGCAGAGTCAATCCAATGAGACTCCCAAAATATCTTAAGGATTGAAACTCCTAACAAAAAAGCCAGTGATTCATCACTGGCTTTTTTGTTGTTCATGTCTCGTCCTGAAATACGTTGACATAAAGAGGATTTCTTTATGACAACATCAATTAACTCAAGCCGTAAGCGCACACAACGAGATTACACATTAGCCTTTAAATTAGGCGTTGTAGAGCGTGTTGAAAAAGGCGAAATGACGTACAAACAAGCCCAAGCCCGTTTTGGTATTCAAGGCCGTTCAACGGTACTCGTTTGGCTTAGAAAACATGGTAGACTCGATTGGTCGAAACCTTTTCAGCATCCCCTTATGCCTAAGTCAAAAGAAACCCCTGTCGAAACTATCAAGCGCCTTGAACGTGAGTTAGCTGAAGAGAAACTGCGTAACCAAATCCTCAATGGCATGGTTGATATCATGGACAATGAATATGGAGCAGGCCTCAGAAAAAAGTACTTATCCGGTACGTCTGGCAAGCAAAAGCTAAAAGCGAAATAAACCTCGCTGCCACATGTCGTGCTGCGGGTATGTCGAGGCAAGGTATTTATCAGGCAGTTGCTCGAATGGAAAGTCGTAGAGCTGAGCTATCGGTCATCAAAGACTGGGTCCAGTACTGGCGTAAATATATGCCAAGGTTAGGGGCCCGTAAGCTCTACACGTTGATAAAATCCAGGCTGGTTGAGCACGATATTAAACTCGGGCGAGATGGGTTCTTTACCTATTTGAGAAGTGAAGGTTTACTGGTTAAACCGAAGAAAAGCTACACAAAAACCACGTTCAGCAAACACTGGATGAAGAAGCATCCTAATCTGCTGAAAGAGG